>CANHUW010000103.1 GCA_947463975.1 Bacteroidota bacterium | reverse complement strand
CCACTTCAACTCCAAATGGGTATCAAACATTAGGCGCTTCTATCAATTACGATTATCAAATTTCGCCAAAAGTATTATGGCGTTCAGAGTTGAAAAGGTATAATTCAAAAGACCCCATTTTTAAATACACGCATAATAGCAATCAACAAACTACAGCAACAATGGTAGTAATAGTTAAATTATAACGCTATTGTAATCTTTGGGGTTCTAACAATTCATTATTTTGTGTCCGCATATATTTAAGATGCAAATCTTTTGATTTCAAACGACTATCCAACTTCCCTCATCTACCTCCGCTTCCAATACTGCGGCATCCCACCCGCAATAGCTAATAAAAAGGTGCATTTCTTGATCAGTGACGCTATTGGCATGAATGGCTTCGATCACTTTTTCCAAATTGTTATTATATTTACTAAAATTTGACCTAATGAAAAAAATCTATTTTTCTATCCTTAGTATCATTGCATTTGCTTTAGTAACCTTACAAACTACTGCTCAAGAAGCAAATACTTATCAACTACCGCCAAAAGAAGTTGCTGATTTGTTGTTAGCGCCGCCAACGCCTTCTATTAGTGTTGATGGTAAAGCAAAGCATATGCTTATCATGGAGCGCCCTTCTTACCCATTAGTCGAAGAACTAGGTCAAGCCGAATTTAAAATTGCTGGCTTGCGTTTAAACCCTAAAAACTTTTCGCCTACACGTCAATTATATATAAAGGGTATGACTATTAAAGATATTGCTACTGGTAAAATATTAATGGTCAAAGGATTGCCTACAAATATTGCAGGGTTAAGTCCTACTTGGAACCCTACTCAAAATAAAATTGCATTTTACAACGTAACGGAAAATGCAGTGGATGTATATGTGATAGATGTAGCAAATTTAACTTGTCAAAAAATCAATAAATCTTCTGTCAACTTAATTTTAGGAGGGGGGTTGGTTTGGCTAGATGATGCAACATTATTGTATAAAGTAAATGTCAATAAGGCAAGTGATTTGGCTAAAAGACCTATTACGCCAATGGGGCCAACTATTCAAGAAAATTTAGGTAAAGCTGCGCCAAGTGTTACTTATCAAGATTTAATTAAATCACCTTATGACGAATACCTGTTTGAATTTTTGGCAACAAGTCAACTTGTAAAAAATAAAAATGGTGTTGAAGTAAAAATTGGTACTCCTGCTTTAATGAACAGCTTTAGCATTTCTCCCGATAAAAATTATATCCTTACAAGATCATTAAATAAACCATTTTCTTATTTAGTAACAGCAGGTGGTTTTGCTTCAACATTGCAAGTGCTTAATATAAACGGGGGGCTAGTTAAAACAATTGCACAATTGCAATCTTCTGAAGGAACTGCCAGTGGCAATGATAATGTACAAAATGCGCCCCGTAGTTTTGAATGGAAAGATGATGAAGCAGCTACCATTGTGTTTGCAATGCCACTCGACAGTGGTTTAATCAAAAAAGCAGTGCCTTATCATGATGCGGTGATGGCGGTTTCCGCAACTTTTAACGAAGCACCTCGTGAATTATTTAAGACAGCTACGCGTTTTTCAGATATCAGCTGGGGTAACGAAACGGTAGCTTTGGTTACGGAAGTTTTAAGAACCAAGCAGCGTTATAAAGTGAGTATTTACAACCACCAATTAGGTACTTTTACAACTTTATATGAAAGAAGTTTAACTGACGCCTATAGTAATTTGGGAAATCCTGTAACTCAAAAAAACAAATTCGGTAAGAATGTAATTGCTACAGTGAATAATGGCCGTTCTGTGCTAATGAACAATACAACTGGCGCTTCTGACAAGGGAGATTTGCCTTATTTATCTGTTTATAACTTGGATACTAAAATCAATGAGATCATCTGGCGTAGTAAAGAAGATTGTTTTGAATATGTAGCAGATGTATTAGATGCTTCTAGTTTGCAAATTATTACACGTAGAGAAACAGAAAATGAAGTACCTAATTATTACTTAAAATCATTAAACGCAAATACTTCTGTAGCTATTACTAAATTTAGTAACCCATATGCATCTATGGAAGGTATTACGAAACAAAAAATTAAATACAAAAGGGCTGATGGCGTTGATTTGACAGGTGATTTATATCTTCCAAAGGGATACAATAAAGAAAAGGATGGTCCTTTACCTACCTTGCTTTGGGCATATCCTCGCGAGTTTACTAGCGCAGCAGATGCAAGCCAAATTAGAGGTAATCAACATAAATTTACTTTGTTAAGTTGGGGGTCTCCTGTTTTTTATGTAACACAGGGGTATGCCATTTTAGATAATGCAGAGATGCCCATTGTTGCAACCACTACTGATAAAAAACCAAATGACGATTTTGTAAATCAATTGATCTTAAACGCTAATGCAGCAATTGATCAACTCGTGTATATGGGTGTTAGTGACCGAAATAAAATGGCTGTGGGTGGACATAGTTATGGAGCATTTATGACAGCTAACCTTTTAGCGCATTCTAATTTATTTAAAGCAGGTATTGCACGTAGCGGAGCTTATAATAGAACACTTACACCTTTTGGTTTTCAAAATGAAGATCGAACATTTTGGCAAGCACCTCAATTGTACTTAGATATGAGTCCATTTGCATTTGCTAATAAAATTAAAACGCCCATATTACTAACCCACGGTGAAATGGATGACAATACCGGAACATTCCCTATCAATAGTGAACGTTTATACGCTGCTATTAAGGGACATGGAGGTACTGTTCGTTTTGTTTATTTTCCTTATGAAGCACATGGATATAGAGGAAAAGAAAACGTGCTGCACTTATTGTATGAGCAAGGACGTTGGTTAGATAAATATCTAAAAGGGAAATAGTAGATAATCTAATTCATAAAATTAATTTATGAATTAGATTAGTTTGTTTTATATTTTATTATATCCTTATTCTAATAATTTTGTTTTGTGTATATGAGTTGACCTTAACTTTTAAACACAAAACAAAATTATACAATGGCAGCAAAAATTTGGAAGAAAGGTATTTATTGTATTGAAGGACTTTGGGATCATGAAAATATTCAAGATCAATCAACAGCTTGAGATTTATTTGTATTAGAAGCTTTACAAAGTGAAATGCTTGATACAAAAGGGATTAAAAAAATGCAAAAGAAAATAATTAGTGATTATGGAAATCTTCACAAAATTTTAGACTTGAGAATCGTAATCAATGATAAACTACATTTTAGTAGACAAAGAAAATAAAGCTATTACCGAAAGCCGTATAAGTTCTCATTTCCACTATCATTGACTTTTAATTTCATAATTACTTAAGGTCCAACTTCCTTCTTTTAATTCCGCTTCCAATTCTCCAGCATCCCACCCGCAATAGCCAATAAAAAGTTGCATTTCTTGATCAGTGACCCACTTGGCATGAATGGCTTCTATCACTTGCTCCATATTGCCCCCCAAATACAAGCCATTGGGTATTGGTTTGCCTCCATCAATAAGATCGGGTCGCTTATGCAATACAAAGAGGTGGTCTCTATCAACGGGTCCGCCATCCATTAGTGGAAATGGTTTACTGTGATTGAATTCAATGAGGTCATGTAAAGACTTATTAAAGGATTTATTCATTACAAATCCTGTACTTCCCTCTTCATTATGCTCAACTATTAAAATGGTTGTATGTTCGAAGAAACTGTCCATTAATTTGGCAGTACTTTTGATATATGAACCGGCCTTTAAATCCCTCATGTGTTATATATTATTAAATATTTTCATTATTTCTTTGTGATTAAAAGTATATATTTATTGATAAATGAAAGAAATACTAGATAAATTCAACCAAGTTTATTTTGAAAAAACATTTTCTTTAATGAATAGGTTTGATTTAAAATTTTTGCTTAATTCGTCTGAAGCTATCATATTTTTAAATCTTTTGTCCGACGAATATGATTTGATTGCAAATAATGAGATAAAGATAAGGTCATACGAAACTACATACTTTGATACATCTGATAGAGATGCCTTTTTGATGCACCATAAAGGTAAATTTCCAAGATACAAAATAAGAACAAGAGCCTATTTAGATACAAACGATCATTTCGTAGAAGTTAAATTTAAAAATAATAAAGGCCTAACTGAAAAATATAGAAATAAGCTATCCGTAGCTGACAATTTATTTAAGCAACCAGATGTCATTTCTTTTTTAAATGGGCATAAAATTCATAATTTAGAATCTTTACAAGAGTCTTTATTAGTTAACTACCAACGAATAAGTCTAAAACATAAACAAATAAATGAAAGGATTACGTTAGATTTTAATTTAACTTTCTCGGGTAATCTAAAAAAAATATTACTAGATGATATAGTTATTGTCGAAGTTAAACAAGAGAAAATAATTAAATCTTCTGCTATGGAAATACTAAGATCATTCAATAAACGTAGTATATCTTTGAGTAAATATTGTTATGGAATTTTAAGCACTGATCCATCCATTAAACATAATAATTTTAAACCATTATTAAAAAAAATTAATAAATTAATTATACAACAATGATAGCGTCTATTTTTTCAGAACCAATAAATTTAAAACTTTTTACTATTGATTTCGTTGCTAGATTTTTTTTAAATTGTTTATCGATTATAATTTTAATCAAATTCATTTATTTCTATAAACATAAAAAAAGTCTTTATTTATTTACCTTTTTTTCTTTCAACTTAATCATTTTTGTTATTTCATTTTTATTCAATAGAGTAGAAATGTCAATGGGTGCAGCTTTTGGTTTATTTGCAGTATTCTCCATGCTACGATATCGAACAGAAAGTCTTAATATTACCGAAATGACTTATTTGTTTTTATCAATAGCTTTTGGATTGCTAAACTCCTTAATTAATGCGCCATGGTATGAAATAATCTTCATTGATTTATTGATTCTAATTTTTGTAGTTATTTTTGAATCTAAGCTAATTTCAAGTCAGGAAAGCAGTAAAAACATTATTTACGATCGACTAGATTTGTTGGCTAAAGCAGATAATTCGGAACTATTATTGGATTTATCAAAAAGAACTGGCTATGCAGTTAGTAAAGTAGAAATAGAGTCTATGGATTTATTAAAAGATGTTGCAGTTTTAGTAATTTATTATAAAGATTAAGTTTTTATGAGTATCAAAAAGCTAGTTCTTATTATTTTAACTTCATTAAATTTTTATTTTTTATCTGCTCAAAGTAATAATGAATCTCAATTATGGTTAGGCATAAGTGGAAAAAAGAAATTTAATCATGGATTTGTAAGTAAATTTCAATATCGTACTAGAGTAATTGACGATATCACTAGATTTAGAGGTTCATTTCTTTATTTTACTTTAGAAAAAAAATTAAGTAAATCCTTTAATATTGAGACAAATTATAGATTAGCATTAATTGAAAATTTAATGTATCATAGATATGCTTTAGGATTTGAAGTTGAAAAAAAAGTAGCTCAATCTAAATTTTCTTTAAGGCCTTTAGTTCAATATCAAAGACTAGCCAATGCTATAGACATAGAAACAAGCCAGCAATCAAAGTCTTTTTTTAGACCAAGATTAACATGGGAAACTGATTTAACTAAAAATGTTGAGTTTTATGCATATATAGAGCCATTCTATAAAATTGATAATAATTTTAATGTAAACTGGTGGCAAAATGCGCTAGGCTTAAAGTATGAAGTTTATCATAAATTAAAACTTAATCCATTTTTTATTTGGCAACCGGGAACAACTAAAAAAAATTCAAACACCAATTATATTGTTGGTATAGACTTTGAATTTAATTTTTAATCTGATTATATTCCTTTTTTAATTTTTTCCACTTGGAATTCTCAAATTGATTTATTTGAATTCGATATGCATCTATCAATGCAGCTGCATCGCTTACTCTTTTCCAATCCTGTTCAGAGGGGATATCTAATCTTGCCATTGCTACTTTTTCAGCTTCACTAATCGCTGAAACTGGAGTTGTCCTAATGCTCTGCCATGCACCCACTTGACGATCGCCAGGGTTATCTTTGCCCGCTAAT
>CANHUW010000102.1 GCA_947463975.1 Bacteroidota bacterium | reverse complement strand
TATCACAAAGAGTGAAATTGATTTACCAGAAACAGTTGATATACACTCACAACAAGTGTACGATTTAGCTTTAGAAAATTTAAATGCATTCTTACAAAGAGAAGTGTTGTTTAAAGAATCAAAGCCTTGTTATTATATCTATCAATTAATTATGGATGGCCGTGCACAAACGGGATTGGTTTGTGTAAGTAGTATTGATGATTATAATCAAGATATCATTAAGAAGCACGAGTTTACAAGACCAGAGAAAGAGCAGGATAGAATCAATCATATCAAGACCTCTGGAGCACAAACAGGTAATGTATTTTTAGCGTATCGTAATCAAGTATCTATTGATGCATTAATTGATAAATGGAAAACCACTAAAAATGCAGTGTATGATTTTACTGCCGAAGATGGAATTCAACATACGGTTTGGGCAGTGAGTGATGAAACTATTATTGATCAAATTACTCAATTATTTGAAAAAGAAGTTCCATGTACTTATATCGCAGATGGACATCATAGAGCCGCATCAGCTGCAAAAGTAAAATTAGCTGCACCAGAAAGTGCCGATTATTTTTTAACTACATTGTTTCCTTCTAATCAATTACACATTATGGATTATAATCGTGTAGTAAAAGATTTGAATGGTCATAGTGTTGAGGCATTTATAACTGCCCTAGAAAATCAATTTACGGTTACTAAAGTAGATACTGCATATAAGCCTACACAATTACACAGCTTTGGTATGTATTTGCAAAATCAATGGTATAGCCTAACTGCAAAAACTGGAACATATAACGATGCAGACCCCATTGGCGTATTAGATGTAACCATTTTATCCAATAATATTTTAGCACCACTATTGAATATCCAAGATCAAAGAACAGACAAGAGAATTGATTTTGTGGGAGGTATTCGTGGTTTAACAGAGCTTGAAAAAAGAGTTGCTAGTGGAGAAATGGCCATTGCGTTTAGTTTATACCCTGTAACCATCGATCAATTGTTCAACATTGCAGATGCTGGTGAAGTCATGCCACCAAAAAGTACTTGGTTTGAGCCAAAATTAAGAGATGGCTTATTGACCCATTTGATTTACTAAAAACAAGATTTTTATAGCTAAAACCCGTCCTTTGGTCGGGTTTTTTTTGTATTTTGTTAGTCAATTGCTTGACTATGGAAATTAAAAGACTCTTCGATTGTATCGAACATCAATTAAAACATTTTCCCAAAGAGGATATGTTGGCTGCCAAAGAAACTGGTGTTTGGAAAAAGTACTCCACCCAAGAAATAGCCTCTACTGTCAACCAGTTGAGTGCCGGTTTATTAACCCTTGGTTTATCTGGTAGAGATTATACTCCAGAGGGAAGTGATAAAATAGCTATCATAAGTTCCAATAGACCAGAATGGTTGACAGCAGATATGGCTACACAGCAAATTGGTGTTATCTGGGTGCCTGTTTATCCAACTACCAATCCTCTAGAGTTAAAATTTATCTTGAACGATGCATCTGTACAATACATGTTTGCAAGCAATCAAGAACTTTACGACAAAGTAATGTCTATCAAGGCAGAAGTACCTTGCTTAAAAGAGGTGTATACCTTTGATCATATTGAAGGTGCAAAACATTGGACAAGTTTATTGAATAAGGATGCTGATTTATTAAATCAAGTAGAAGTTATTAAGAAAGAAATTCCAGTAGAACATGTAGCTACCTTTATATATACTTCAGGCACTACAGGCACACCAAAAGGCGTCATGTTAACGCATAAAAGCATTTATTTTAATTTACAGTCTGGTAAAACTAGTTTTCCTTTTCCAGATCAGCCTGAGCAAAAAGTACTAAGCTTTTTACCACTGAATCATATTTTTGAAAAAGTAGCTTCCTATATTTATATGTATAGTGGCATGAGCATCTATTATGCTGAAAGCCTTGAAACCATTGGTGATAATTTAAAAGAAATTAAACCAGATGCATTCTCAACAGTGCCAAGATTATTAGAAAAAGTATTCGAAAAAATCATGATCACTGGTGAATCATTAACAGGCGTAAAAAGAAAATTATTTTTCTGGGCCGTTGCTCTAGGTGAACAATATGATAATTTGAATCCTGGATCTTGGTGGTATCGTACACAATTAAAATTAGCCAATAAATTAATTTTTGTTAAGTGGAGAGAAGCATTGGGAGGTAATGTAAAGTTCATTGTTACAGGCGGTGCTGCTTGTCAAGTAAAATTATTGCGCATCTTTAATGCGGCACAAATTCCCGTATATGAAGGCTATGGTCCAACTGAGAATAGCCCTATCATTAGTATTAACCTAAGAACCCCAGGTGGAACCAAGTTTGGAACTGTTGGACATGTCATCAGTGGCGTGGAATATAAGCTAGAAGCGGATGGAGAGATCTGCGTTGCTGGTCCAAGTGTAATGAAAGGATACTATAAGCGTCCTGATTTAACAGCAGAAACGATTATCAATGGCTGGTTACATACAGGTGATATTGGAGAAGTGATTGATGGCAAGTTTTTAAAAATCACTGATCGTAAGAAAGAATTATTCAAAACAAGTGGTGGTAAATATGTTGCACCACAACCCATTGAAAATAAAATGAAAGAAAGTCCTTTCATTGAACAAATTGTTTTGATCGGAGACAATAAGCGTTTTGTAAGTGCATTGATTGTGCCAGGATTTTCTAAGTTGAAAGAATGGGCAAAGCACCATGGCATTGAATATACCAGTAATGAAGAAATTATCAAGAATACGATGGTAGTTACTATGATTGCTGATATTGTAGACGAATACAATAAATTGTTTAATCAGGTAGAGCAGGTAAAGAAATTTACTTTAATACCAAGAGAGTTCTCTATTGATCAACAAGAGATGACGCCAAAGTTGAGTATCAGAAGAAAAAATATAGTGGCCAATTTTGAAAAAGAGATTGAAGCGATGTATGTATAAAGCTTCTTCCAATTTTAAAAAAGAGTCTCTTTCAGAGACTCTTTTTTATTTGTGTAATAAATACTTTTCTTTAATAATACTCTGTACATCCTTGCCTTGAATTCTACTCTCTAACCAAGAGATAATATCTAAATACATAAAGGCGCGGCTTTCTAATTTGTTTTTCTCTAAAGGCTGTAAGGTTTGTAATAAATCTTGGAAGGATTGATTCATCTCACCACCCGATTGAATAGACTTTCTAATAAAATTAAACAACACTTCTTCTACAGCGCCTAAATTATTCATCTTAGCCATATAGCGATAAACCGATTTAGATAAATAGTTTACAATATCCATATTGCCTAATTCATAATGCGCAATTAAATGCAGCAATCTAGCATAACATTGTAAATCGTCACGCAAGTTTAGCTTCCAATGAATAATTCTATTTAAGTAGTCAATCGCTTTGTCAGCTTGGCCTGCACCAAAATATAAACAAGCAATTTTATAATAAAAAACCAATACTCTATGGCTGTCCATATATAGTATAATGTCTTTTAATTTTTCTTCTATAGTGGGCACCATTACTAAGCCTTCACTAAAACTTCCTTCTAAAAAGTGCTGATTAATTTTAGCAATGTACAAGTAAACAAAAGATTGAATTTTATTATTTTGGTTATTTAAAACAATAGGGCTATCCATCACATTTTCTAAAACAGTAATGGTCTCTTTAAATTTGTCAACATATCTCAAATCAAACAAAGAAGTAATTAAATTGTGTAATCCTTTAATATATTGTGCAGATTCAATTTGTTGCATGTGCTCTTCCTTATCAAACAAATCCACCCATTTTTGTGCATATCTATAATGCATTAAAAAATCTTGATTGATAAATCCATACCAGCAATAACATTGGTACCTGTACAATCTCTCATAAAAACCTTTTGAAGATTTTACTAATTCTATTGAGCCATTATTCATTAAATCATCCACCGCTTTTCTATCTTCATCATTTCTGGCGTGACCATGTTGAATATACCAACCATACAATTGTAAACTTAGATTAGAAATAGCCGTGATCATTTCAATACGATCATTCACTTCATTCATTTCCAAGCTTAATTTTTCTGCACGGTCTTGCATACTTCTGGTAATATGAAGCGATTCAATTTTCTTTTCTAAAAACAATACTTGCAATAAATAAGTAACCTGATTATTTTGTTTAGCTAATTGTTTAATTTTTTCTAAAAGTCTTAACGATTGAATATACAAACCCTTGTTGTATAAAATTTTGGCGTGGTCTAATTGCTCGTGAATTTGTAGGTCAATATTTTCACTTTGTTTTAAAATGCGTAGACTAGATAGAATTTGATCGTATAAATGCGCTTTTAAATTAGAGAGCTGTTGTTTTTGGATGGACTCGTTTTTTCGAAGCAATTCTTCCTCATCGTAAGTATGCATTTTATCCAAGGCATCAAAAAGCTGTACAATTTTAAGGTCTGCTGAGCCGGAATTACGTGCGACAAACAGCTTAAAATTGCGCTTTTCTCCTTTTTCAAGGGATTTGATTAGAATAAATAAAGCATCCGAACTTAGGTTGGGCATCGTAGCCGATTTAAGGTCAATATATTGAAAATCAACCAATTAAACAAAAAATACATCCCTTACAGGTTGTAAATTAGGCATAAAAATGATGTGAATTACTTGTTGATATTGGGTAAATTTGGAGAATCACCGGGCCTAGGGCCCGTTTTGTATCTATAACCGATTGTAAATCAATGCTATGAGCCAAAAAGTATTCATATTTGATACCACTTTAAGAGATGGTGAACAGGTGCCTGGGTGTAAATTAAACACCAAGGAGAAATTAGAGCTAGCGGTGAAGCTAGAAGAACTTGGGGTGGACATTTTAGAAGCAGGTTTCCCTGTTTCTAGTCCTGGAGATTTTGAATCTGTCAACCAAATTGCAAAGACTTTAAAAAATACCGTTGTATGCGGATTGACTAGAGCCGTGCAAAATGATATTGAAGTGGCGGCGGAAGCATTAAAGCCGGCAAAGCGATTTAGAATTCATACGGGTATAGGTACATCCGATTTGCATATCAAATACAAGTTCAATAGCAATAGAGAAGAAATAATTGAGCGTGCAGTGAACGCAGTGAAGATGGCAAGAAATTTTACAGACGATGTAGAATTTTATGCAGAAGATGCTGGAAGAACAGACAATGAATATTTAGCAAGAGTGATTGAAGCGGTGGTGAAAGCAGGTGCAACCACATTAAATATTCCAGATACAACAGGTTATTGTTTGCCTTATCAGTATCAAGAAAAAATGGCTTACTTAAGCAATAATGTGCCTAACATTGACAAAGCCATATTGTCTTGTCATTGTCATAACGATTTAGGATTAGCCACTGCCAACTCTATTGCAGGTGTGATGGGTGGGGCAAGACAAATAGAATGTACTATTAATGGATTAGGCGAAAGAGCCGGCAACACTGCATTAGAAGAAGTAGTGATGATCTTGCAACAACATAAAGACTTAGGATTTTATACCAATATCAATCCAAAATTATTGAATCCCATTAGTAGAGAGGTTTCAGATATTATGAGAATGATGGTGCAACCTAACAAAGCAATTGTAGGTGCTAATGCATTCTCACATTCATCAGGCATACATCAGGATGGATTTTTGAAAGAAGCACAAACTTATGAAATTATTAATCCAGCAGAAGTAGGTGCAGAAGATAGCAAGATAGTATTGACAGCAAGAAGTGGAAGAAGTGCATTGGCGCATCGTTTACACAAAATGGGATATCAATACACAAGAAATCAAATAGACGAATTGTATCCAAAATTTGTTGAAATAGCAGATAAGAAAAAAGAAGTATTAGAAGCAGATTTAAAAGAAATGGCGGAAGCGTATAATTAATCATTATGGGAAAAACATTATTTGAAAAAATTTGGGACCAACATGTGGTAAAGCAAATTGAAGGTGGACCATCTGTGGTATACATCGACAAGCATTTTATACATGAGGTAACAAGTCCACAAGCATTTAGTGGAATCGAGAAGAGAGGTGCCAGCATTTTCAGACCACAACAAATTGTGGCTACTGCAGATCATAACGTACCCACCATGCATCAAGAATTACCTATTAAAGATGCATTGTCTAAATTTCAAGTAGACACTTTGATAGACAACTGTCAAAAGCATGGTGTAGAGTTATATGGTTTAGGACATCAGTACCAAGGTATTGTGCACGTTATAGGACCCGAGTTAGGTATCACACAACCAGGTATGACCATAGTATGTGGAGATAGTCATACATCAACACATGGTGCATTTGGATCTATTGCATTTGGTATTGGTACATCAGAAGTAGAGATGGT
>CANHUW010000101.1 GCA_947463975.1 Bacteroidota bacterium | reverse complement strand
TGTGGATTGGAAATAAAGCCAGTTTCAATTAAAACAGCTGGCATTTTAACAGCAGCTAAGACCCATATGCCTTTTTGATCTCTTTGTCTAGCTTCACGACTATTTCTGCCTGATTTTTGAAATTCGTCTTCAATCGTTAATGCCAAACTAGCCGCTCTTTGAAAATATTGCTGTGTTAGTAAGCTTGCCATCATCGATCTAGTAGGGTCGTCTTCATTTAATTTTTTAATCTCAGCTTCTGATACAGAGTCCAATTTTTCTACTAGTTCATCTACCATACCTTCTGCAACACCTTTTCTTTGCTCGGTTTTACCCACTCCGTAAATATAGGTTTCTGTTCCAAATGCAGTGCTAGGCAAATAAGTTGTCTTGTATTCAGGTACTTCTCTGGTGACTTTTTTCTTTTTACCCTTCTTTTTTACAGTATAGGTTTTGGTGGTATACCCAACGATCTCTCTCACTTTCTTTCCTTGGGCAGAATTGGTATGAATGCAAACAAATAAGTCCCCTTTCATTTGGTTGGCAATCTCTGCCTTTTCCACTACGTTGTTAAATATATCAGTGGTTCTGGTTAAGACCACATCCACCTCAGGTAAGGCTTGCTTAATATATTTTTCTAATTTTAGAGAGATAGCCAAAGAAACAGCGGCTTCTGTAGAGTATTTGCCATAAGCACCTGGGTCTGTACCTCCATGACCTGGATCAATCACAATTCTATTAAGGCTTTTGGTTTGCGCCTCAGCACTGAATTGCGTTAATAAAATGCTTAAAATGGCAATAATTACAATACGAAATGCTAAAATCAGTCTATTTTGCTTCATAATCAGTTGCTTAACGCTGTTTTACTTTATTTTTGCAGCAGTGATACATCCAGGATACAAATCTAACGTAAAAAGCACCTTGAATATTGTTAAAAAGCCTATTTTGATGGCATTAACAATCTGTTTGGGTATTGTATTACAAACAGTTGCTCAAAATAATGCTCCAGTTATTAAAAAAGACAGTACGGTAATAAAAGTGGATACCAATTTGCGTATCTCCAAAGACACCATGGACGCTCCAGTAAATTACAATGCAGCCGACTCTGGGGTGATGAATTTAAAGACCAAGATTTTCTATTTATATGGTAAAGCAAAAACAGTATATAAAAGCTCACAATTAGAAGCAGCCAATATCGTATACGATCAACAAAGCCAAAATATCAAAGCTTTTGGTTCAAAAGACACTTCTGGTAACCCATTGAGTAATCCCAAATTTACAGAAGCGGATATAGTAAGTTATAATGATTCTATTTATTTTAATATGAAATCAGGTAGGGGATTAACCAAGAATACCAATTTTCAACAAGGGGAAATTTTCATCAATGCAAATTCCATGAAGAAGGTGAATAAAGATGAGGCATTTGCTTGGAGAGCAAGGTTTACCACTTGTAATTTAGACGAACCACATTTTGCCTTTAGAACCAATAAAATGAAAATTGTAACGGATAAAATTGGTGTTTCTGGCCCGACTTTTCCAGAATTCGAGGGAGTTCCTTTTCCTATAGGAATACCATTTGGTGTTTTTCCTTTAACCAAAGGAAGACACTCTGGTATGATGGCCCCAGCCTTTTCTAGCAGTGAAGATTTTGGATTAGGTTTTGAAGGATTGGGTTATTACAAAGTAATCAACGAACATGTTGATGCCACTGTAAGAGGTAATATATATTCATATGGGGGATGGAATGTCAACCTCAATAGTAAATATATTCTTAGATATAAATATTTAGGAAATTTTAATCTCTCATTACAAAATACCAGAGCATTAAATAGAAATACATCCATAGCTGAAGAATTTACAGGCGGAAGAACCTATATGATCAATTGGTCGCACTCTATGGATGCAAAAGCAAGGCCAGGGACTAATTTTTCAGCGAATGTAAACTTTGGTAGTACAAAATACAATAGAAATTTATTAAATAACCCTTTCCAAAATTTTCAGAATCAAATAAGTTCTTCTATTAGTTATAATAAATCTTGGAATAATAAATATAATTTATCAGTCAATCTAAATCATAGTCAAAACAATAATCTTGGTTTAGTTAACTTACAATTACCCAATGTTAATTTTAATGCATTAACCATCTACCCATTTCAGTCAAAGGATCAAATAGGATCAGGTAAGTGGTATGAAAAAATTGGTATTGGTTACAATGGTAGTTTTCAAAATCAATTAGCTTTTTATGATTCTGCATTTAATATGCAAAGACTTTTAGATACATTACAATGGGGAGCAGCTCATACTATTCCAATCAACCTTTCTCTTCCTTCATTAGGGCCAATTACCATTTCCCCTAATATTTCTTTCGAAGAAAAATGGTTTGGACAAGAAATCATTAAATCATGGAATGAAGAAACTAGAAAAGTAGATACTACAATAAATAGAGGTTTTTATCGCACACCTAAAGTTAGTTTTGGCGTTGGAACTGCTTCAAGAATTTTTGGTACATATAAGTTTAAGAATAGTAATATAAAAGCAATTAGACATGAAGTTCGACCTAGTGTTTCTGTAAATTATAGTCCAGATCTAGCATCAAGTTATCATTATACAACTCAAATTGATACTTCAGGAAGAAGGTATCGTTTTTCAAAATTTGATGGGGGAGCTCTAGGAAGCGCCTATTCTGAAGGAAGATTTGGTGGGATGGGTTTTGGTATAGATAATCTACTTGAGATGAAAGTAAAAGACAAGTCAGATACCAGTGCAGATGCATTCAAAAAAGTTAAACTTATAGATGGATTTGGCTTTAATTCAAGTTATAATATATTGGCAGATAGTTTTGCTTTGGGAAATTTTAATTTTTATGCAAGAACTACTTTATTTGAAAAATTCAATATTAGTTCTGTATTGTCTTTGGATCCTTATGCAACAGATAAGTTTGGTTATAGGATCAATCAATACGATATCAATTTCAACAAATTAAAGTTTGGTAATATTACCAATGGAGGTATATCTTTTTCTACCTCATTTAAAAGCAAAGAGAAAAAAGAAGGTACAGCTGCTTCTAAAGATAAGACTGTACCCATTGATCCATTCATGACCCCCGACGAACAACAAAGGCAATTACAATATGTAAGAGCAAATCCTTCTGAATTTACAGATTTTGATATTCCATGGACATTAAATGTTTCTTATTCCTTACAATTTAGCAGAATGATGAAGTCAGATTATTCTGGCTTTAGGACACAAACTTTTTCAACACTCAATTTTAATGGAGATTTTAGTTTATCACCTAAATGGAAAATTGGAGGAACAGGTTATATAGATGTTGCAAAGGCCAATATCCAACAATTAAGTATGTTTATTACAAGAGAAATGCATTGTTGGCAATTGGCTATTAATGTAACACCTGTTGGAATATATAAATCATTTAGCATCACGGTAAATCCTAAATCAGGTATATTAAGAGATCTAAGAATCAATAGAAGTAGAACCTTCTCCTCATCTACGTTTTAGATAAATAATGATTGGCCATTATTTCAAATACTTTGTTTTTTAAGCTATCTATACTATGACCATCAGGATAGACGGCAGGTAAAATGTCCATTTGAATTTTTCCAGGGGTGAAATACATAGCCGGTTTGGCAGGTAAAATCTTTTTGGTATGTAACAAAACAACCGGAATGATGGGCTTTTGAGTATCAATGGCTAATTTAAATGCGCCATTATGAAAAGATTTAAGTGGCTCTTCCGATCTGTTTCTTGTTCCTTCCGGAAAAATAAGCATATCTAAACCTGTAGCTAAAACTTCTTTCATGTCATCAATACTTTGCTTTCTGCTTCTTTCGTCTCTTCTATCAACTAATACTGTACCAAAAGTGTAAATCAAGCCAAATATGGGGATTTTAGAAAATGATTTTTTGGCAATTGTTTTATTTGCTCTTGGTAAAAATGGGAAACTTACTGGTATGTCAATTAAACTATTATGATTACAAACTATTACTGCATTAGTTGTTTGTTCAAAAACTTCTTTTCCAGTAATTGAAAATCTACATCCAGATAGCGCCAAAAACAAGCCCATCCATAGTCTTGATATTTGACGATGCCATCTTGTTTTTTGAGGTTCGGGTAATATATAGCAAATTAGATAAAACCAAATAAAGATAAACATGGTACTTGCAAATACCAATAATGCCCAAAAAGCCAAAATTCTCGCTGTTATATTCTTTATTAATTTCATGTATACAAATATAAGATAAAGCTTTAAAGTGCCCAGTTAATAGGCGTATTGTTGTGCGATACTAAATAATCATTCGTCGCACTAAAATGTTTACATCCAAAAAAGCCATTGTATGCACTTAAGGGAGAGGGGTGTGCTGCTTTTAAAATTTTATGTTTAGTCGCGTCAATTAATACTTGTTTCTGAATGGCAAAATTTCCCCATAATATAAATACCAATCTTGATTTTTGGTTGGATAAAAGTTTAATTACATCATCTGTAAAATTCATCCATCCAATTTTTGAATGACTAGCTGGTTCATTTTCTCTAACAGTTAAAACAGCATTCAACAATAAAACACCTTGTTGTGCCCAAGGAGTTAGATTTCCTGTATTAGGGATATTGGTTCCAGTATCTGCTTTTAATTCTTTAAATATATTGGATAAAGAAGGCGGTATTTTGATTCCATCAGGAACTGAGAAGCTCAAACCCATCGCTTGTCCTGGGTTATGATAAGGATCTTGTCCTAGTATCACCACTTTTACATCTTCAAATGGCGTTTGTTCAAAGGCATTAAATATGAATGAACCTTTTGGGTAAATAGTTTTGTGTAACGCTTTCTCTGTTTTTAAATGGGCAGTTATTTGAGCAAAATAGGGTTTGTCAAATAAAGGGGTTAAAGGCGCTTTCCAACTCGAAGCAATTTTTACATTCATTTTAGTTGGCTTTATACACATGATAAGCTTCTTGAATCAATTTAATTCGATTAGCTGTTTTTTCCATGTCAATGATCAAAGATTTTCTTGGAACAGTTGTTAAATTTGGAAGTTCTTTGTGTTGATCTTGGAGTTTTATTAAATTATGAATAGCTAAATATCCAAATGCTGGTATAGGACTTAGTTTAATTTTTAAAACATCAATTTTCCTTTTTTCAAATGGTAAATGTTGGAGTGATATGATAAAATTGTTCACTAATTGTTCATACACTTTTTGAATTTCGTTTACATTTTTTACAGAGTTAGGTATGGTTTTTATACCTTCTTGTAAGTCTTTATATATATCAAATAAATCATTGGTGATTTGAATAATACCTCCTAAATGATACCAGCAAATATCTAATTCTTTTGAACTTGGTAAATCTATATATTGCCTACACATTAATAAACTATAACCACCTTTTCTTAAGGTGATATCTAATAAAGCATCTTTATTAATTGTTGAATTGATTTGTTGTAAAGAATCTTTTTGTGCTTGATGTATATTCGCCAATGTTGATGTATAGTCTGCAATATTTTGCACTCTTTTTAATAAGCTTAAATGTACATCTACCAATACCTTGGTTTCAAATAAGTCTGTTTTGGCTAGGGATGGATCTTCAAACAATTGATTTAAGGATTTTTCGTCCAATATCTGTTGATCTATGATATCGTCGTATAATCCAGTTAAAATAAAATATAATTTATTGGATGTTCTTTCAAATGTGTTGGTATTTCTATTGATTAACTGTACAAATGCATCATTAATAAATACTTGTTGAACTCCTTGAAATCTTGCTGCTTTTTTGATGGCAGAAGAGTCAAATTTTCCTTGGTGTTGGTGTTCAAGGGCTTTCATAATAGTTATGGTCTCTTGGCCGGACTTTTTTAAAGTAAAAGCTGCTTTGAGAATGAGTAGAATGATATGATAGCCAAACTTGAACATTGGGTCGAAATTAAGGGTTTTTGGATTAGCTCCCTTCGGTCGCTGTTCTCAAACTTTATGCTAAAGTTTGGATGGACGGCTTCGTTTCACTGCGCCGTCATCTATGTTCCTCAAACTTTATGCTAAAGTTTGGATGGACGGCTTCGTTTCACTGCGCCGTCATCTATGTTCCTCAAACTTACCCAAAGCCTTTACAATAATACGCTTCGCGAATTATTGAGCTTTTTTAATGCTCCCTTGCTTACAAGAGCTAGCTCTTGACGCAAATCGCATTAAAAAAGCCCCAACACTTTGTGTTGAGGCTTTGTGATTCGGATTGGATTCGAACCAATGACCTACTGCTTAGAAGGCAGTTGCTCTATCCAGCTGAGCTACCGAACCAGGAGCTTCCAATTGGAGGTGCAAAATAAAGATAATTTGGCCTTAATT
>CANHUW010000100.1 GCA_947463975.1 Bacteroidota bacterium | reverse complement strand
ATTCTTGTAATCCTGATGCAGTTGATAGAAATTCAAAAAGAATGGATGGAGAACATCTAACTGGAAATTCAAGTGTAAATAATTGTTTCTTACTCATAAAATCTTTAGCCTCTTTATAATAGGTTTCGTTAGGTGCAATAATATTAAATAAATGATAGGTTCCAAGTTATTTTTTGACCTAAATAGTTAATAAATAGCTAATTAGGAAATTTTCGAATGCGAAAACTTATCTAAATAATTGAAAATCAATAAAATAGACCTTATCTCCTTTGTCAAGTTTTACGTATATTTGCCTCCCTTAAACCATTCGTATGTTTAATAACCTTAGTGAAAAATTAGAATCCGCCTTTAAGCACCTTAAAGGTCAATCAAGAATTAACGAATTGAATGTTGCGAATACTTTAAAAGATATTCGTAAGGCTTTATTAGATGCCGATGTAAACTTTAAAATAGCTAAAGAATTTACCGATGCCATCAAGGTTAAGGCCATGGGTGAAAAAGTAATCAATGCCATTAGCCCAGGTCAATTAATGGTTAAAATTGTACAAGATGAATTAACTGCTTTAATGGGATCGGAAGCAGCATTACTGGATACTTCAAAAAATCCAACCATCATTTTAGTAGCAGGTTTACAAGGTTCTGGTAAGACTACTTTTTCTGGGAAATTAGCTACCTATTTGAAAGCGCAAAAAAAATCTCCTTTATTGGTTGCTGCAGATATTTATCGTCCAGCAGCGATGGATCAATTAACTGTTTTAGCAGAACAAATCGGTGTGGATATTTTTGTTGAAAGAGACAATAAAGATGCAGTATCGATTGCGCAAAATGCGATTGCATACGCAAAACAAAATAATAAAAACGTCATTATCATTGATACTGCTGGTCGTTTAGCAGTGGATGAAATGATGATGAATGAAGTGGCCAATATTAAAAATGCGATACAACCACAAGAAATTTTATTTGTAGTAGACTCCATGACAGGTCAGGA
Source organism: Bacteroidota bacterium (assembly GCA_947463975.1). Taxonomy (GTDB): domain Bacteria; phylum Bacteroidota; class Bacteroidia; order Chitinophagales; family Chitinophagaceae; genus Sediminibacterium. The sequence goes on along the minus strand of CANHUW010000100.1, from coordinate 5,381 downwards.
TGCAGTCAATACTGCTAAGGCTTTCAACGATCGTTTAGATTTCACGGGTGTGGTATTAACAAAGTTAGATGGTGACACTAGAGGTGGTGCTGCATTGTCTATTAAATATACTGTTAATAAACCTATCAAGTTTATGAGCAGTGGAGAGAAGATGGATACATTGGATATTTTTTATCCAGAGAGAATGGCGCAGCGTATTTTAGGAATGGGTGATATCACTTCATTGGTAGAAAAAGCGCAAGCGCAATTTGATGAAGCGGAAGCCAAAAAATTAGAGAAAAAAATTAGAAAAAATCAATTTGATTTTGAAGATTTTTTAACCCAAATTCAGCAGATAAAAAAGATGGGTAACCTAAAAGATTTGATGGGCATGATTCCAGGAATGGGTAAGAACTTAAAAGATGTAGACATCAAAGATGATGCATTTAAAGGGGTGGAAGCGATTATACAATCTATGACTTTGATAGAAAGAAGAAATCCAGACGTATTATCACCAAGTAGAAAGGCTAGAATTGCAAAAGGTGCAGGAAAAGATTTGAGTGAGATCAATGCCTTTATCAAGCAATTTGACCAAATGAAACAGATGATGAAGATGATGAATGGCCAGATGCCGGGTGCAGGTATGGGTGGTAGAATGCCAGGATTGAGAAGATAGATTTTGTAACTGATTGATATTCAGTATAAAATTTACCAAATGAAATAAGGTATTCTTGTATTATTTGCCTCTTTCCCTTACCTTTGCACCGATTAACCCTATTTGTTAACGCCTATAAATTTCTATTTAAAATGGCAGTAAAAATGAGACTACAGCGTCATGGTAGTAAGAAAAGACCATTCTACTTTATTGTAGTGGCAGACGGACGCGCACCAAGAGATGGTAAATTCATCCAAAAAATCGGTACTTACAATCCTTTAACTGTTCCTGCTACTATCCAATTGGATCGTCAAGTGGCATTGGAGTGGTTGAACAAAGGAGCACAACCTACTGATACAGTGCACAGAATTTTATCATTCAAAGGAGTATTGTATTTAAAACACTTATTAAGAGGTGTTAAGTTAGGTTTATTTGACGAAGCAACTGCAATGGCTAAGTTCCAAACTTGGTATGCAGAGCATGAAGCAAATATCGCTAGCAAATCAGCAGCACATAAAAATGCACAAGCTGCAAAGAAAGTGTATGTTCCTGTTGTTAAGAAAGTAGCTGAGCCAGTGGCTGAAGCGCCTGCTGAAGTTGCGGTTGAAGAGACTGCTGCTCCAGAAGCACCAGCTGCAGAAGCATCTGCTGAGGAAACTCCAGCAGCAGAATAATCTTACACAGATTAAAATAGCTTTAAAAGCCCTGGCTTCTTTTTGAAGCTGGGGTTTTTTATGGAATAGATTTGAATTAATTTAGCGTATGAAAGATTTGATACATATTGGTAAAATTGTTGCACCTCATGGGATCACTGGTCAAGTGATTATAGAACATGCTTTGGGCAAGAACATTTCTTTTAAAGGGGTGGATGCGCTTTTTGTTGAGCAAACTAAAAATAGTTTTATTCCTTATTTTATTCAATCTGCTTCTGCAAAAACGGATACATTGACCCATGTACATTTCGAAGGGATGCAAAATAGAGAAGCTACTGCTTTAGTAGTTTCAAAAAAAGTATGGGTTCCACAAGAGACTTTTCAAAAATTAGTAGAAAAAAATGCGTCTTTGGCTTTATTGGGGTATATGGTACAAGAAGATGGAAAAAACTTAGGCACCATTAAAGAAGTCATAGAACAGCCACATCAATTATTAGTGACCATTGATTATAATGGTCAAGAAGCTTATATCCCATTACATGAAGAAAGTTTAAAGGGAGTGAATCACGCCAAGAAAACTGTTTTGGTTGAATTGCCTGAAGGGCTTTTAGATTTATATTCCGAATAATATTTCATGTATTAACAAGCGTTCATAAAGATCTTTAAAAAAAATTATATAAAAGTCTACTAATTTAGTAGGAAATATATAATTTTGTATTCTGCTATCAAAAAGTAGCATGTTGAAAACATTTACCGAATAAATTAAAATATATGAGTTTAAGATTAGGAGATATTGCTCCAGACTTTAAAGCAAAGACAAGTATTGGTGATATTAGTTTTCATAAATATCTTGGAGATAGCTGGGGAATCTTGTTCTCTCACCCTGCAGATTTTACACCCGTGTGTACTACCGAATTAGGCAGAACTGCTGCATTACAAGAAGAGTTCGCCAAAAGAAATGTAAAAGTATTGGCCTTAAGTGTGGATGGCGTGGCTAGTCATCAAGAATGGATTAAAGACATCAACGAAACCCAGCACGTCACAGTGGGCTTCCCTATTATTGCGGATGAAGATAAATCTATTGCACACGCATATGATATGATTCATCCAAATGCATCAGAGACTTTTACTGTTAGATCTTTGTTTATCATTGGGCCAGACAAAAAAATTAAATTATCTATTACCTATCCTGCTTCCACTGGTAGAAATTTTGTGGAGGTATTAAGAGTGATAGATTCACTTCAACTTACGGCAAATTATAGCGTAGCTACTCCAGCCAATTGGAAAGATGGAGAAGAGGTGATTGTGGTTCCTGCTGTAAAAACAGAAGATGCTTTAGTAAAATTCCCCAAAGGCCTACATATCGTAAAACCTTATTTGCGCTATACCCCACAGCCTAATAAGTAAATACAATCTAATGGATGGTGGACGGTTCTGCTCAACAGTGTGTCACTGTAGATCCGAGTCACCATCAATATTATTTTTCATTCCATTTATCCAACTGCTTCAAACAAGCAGATAAATCTTTTGGCAATGGGGCTTCCAAGTGAAGCCTCTTTCCTTTATAATCAAATGCAACACTAAATGCATGTAGTGCTTGTCTAGCCAATAAGGGTCTTTCTTCCTCTGCTTCTTTAGCTAATTTGAAATTTTTTTTCTTTATGCTAGAGAGTAATAATTTTTCTCCTGTACCATATAGTTCATCTGCCACCATGGGATGTCCAATATGTTTTGCATGTACTCTAATTTGATGGGTTCTTCCTGTATGAATTTGAAAAGATACCCAAGCAAATCTTTTGTAAAATTTCACCACTTGATAGGTCGTTAAAGCAGCTTTGCCTTTTGCATGGGTAATCATCATGCCTTTTTTTACAGCATGTTCCATGATAGGTACGTCAATACTGCCCTCCGATGGTGGTGTGCCAATCACTAGTCCAAGATATTTTTTTTCAATATCTCTTCCTTCAAATAATGCACTTAATGTTTTGTGTGCTATTTCATTTTTTGCAAAAATGATTAAACCACTGGTAAACTGATCTAATCTGTGCACTGTAAATATGTTGCCAAATTTTTCAATCAACATAGATTTTAATGAAGGGGTAACACCAAAGCGATCGGGTATACTTAATACGCCGGCTGGTTTATTCAACACAATCATGTCGTCGTCTTCGAAAATAATATCTAACATCCTGCTATTTTGCTTTTCTTGTAAAAGACTTATTCAAGAATTTTAATAATCTAACTTCTTTCTCTGATAAGAAGCGCCATTTACCTCTGTCTACATTTTTCTTGGTTAGGTTCGCAAACATGACTCTATCTAAATGTCTTACATCGTATCCTAAGTGTTCAAATATTCTTCTTACGATTCTATTTCTTCCACTGTGAATTTCAATCCCAATTACATTTTTAGCAGCGCCCACATAACTCACAGCATCTGCTGCAATAAATCCATCTTCTAAGGTTACACCAGAAGCAATAGACTCCATATCTGCTTTGGTGACTGGCTTGTCTAAAGTAACTTCATATATTTTTTTAATCTCGTATGATGGATGCGTTAATTTTTGTGCTAAATCTCCATCATTGGTTAAGATTAATACACCAGTGGTGTTTCTATCCAATCTTCCCACTGGGAACATTCTTTGTGTGGTAGCATTCTTAATAATATCTAGTACGGTCTTTCTTCCTTCAGGATCATTTGCTGTACAGATATAATCTTTTGGTTTATTCAATAAGATATAAACGGGAGTTACTTGTAATTTAAGCACCTTACCTTTTAATCTAACCACATCTTTGTATTGTACTTTATAACCAGGCTCTAATACAGTATCGCCATTCACAGTAATGTTTCCTGATTTTACCAATTCTGCCGCCTCTCTTCTACCACATGTACCTGCATGTGCTATGTATTTATTTAAAGGCATTTGTTCATGCTCCACATCTGCGCTAGCAGTTACTTTGCCAATACTAGCAGTTCTTTTTTCATCCGCACGATCCATGGATGCTGGGGTTCTCTTTTTGAAAGTTGGTTTTGGACCTCTTTTATTATTTCCAATAGGCTCCACAGCAATACCTCTTGCAATATCTTTTTTTCTTTGACGAGCAGCTTCTCCCGCTAATCTTGATTCAACTTTAGCTTTCTTTTTTTCTTGTCTATATTCTTCTTTAACAGCAGCTCCCTTTTTTTTATTGGAGAATTTGTCAAAATTGTCTGTTCTTTTCTTGTTCATATTTACCCTTTGTTGGCTAATTGACCACATGCTGCATCAATATCCTTTCCTCTACTTCTTCTAACTCTTACGTTCACTCTATTTTTTTGTAACATATCCACAAAGCGCTCAAAGCCATCTTCATCTGGTTTGTCAAATGGAAATTGATCAATAGAATTATATTCAATTACATTAATCAAATCTGCTGGAACCTGTCTGTACAGCTTGGTTAGCTCCATAGCATCTTTCTCAGAATCGTTGAAGTCTTTGAATAAGATATATTCAAATGTAATTTCATTGCCAGTCTTCTTGTAAAAGTAATTAAGCGCTTCAACCAATGCTTGAATATTATTACTTTCATTGATGGGCATGATTTCGTTACGCTTTTTATCATTGGCTGCATGTAAAGACAAAGCCAATTTAAATTTCACTTGATCATCTCCCAATTGCTTAATGCCCTTAGCTACGCCAGCAGTAGATACAGTAATGCGTCTTGGACTCATTCCCAAACCTTCTGGTGATGTAATACGTTCAATAGCTGCTATGACATTTTTGTAATTCAATAAAGGTTCACCCATACCCATAAAAACAATATTACTCAAATTGGCATCATAGGTTTTTTCGGTTTGTTGTTTGATCATCACTACTTGATCATAAATCTCATCAAAGCTTAAATTTCTTTTACGCTCCATATATCCAGTAGCGCAAAACTTACAACTTAAGCTACAACCTATTTGAGATGACACACAAGCCGTTTTTCTTTCCGTAGTAGGAATCAAAACTCCTTCAATCATATGATCATCAAAAGTTCTAAATCTGGTTTTTAGGGTTCCATCCTCACTTAATTGAGTGGCGTCTAAGCTAAGTGCAGGCAAGGTAAATTGCTCT
>CANHUW010000099.1 GCA_947463975.1 Bacteroidota bacterium | reverse complement strand
TTACTCTGAACATAGCATTGCTCAGTGCTTCAATAATTACTCCATCTTGTTTAATCAGCGGTTGTTTTGACATACTTATTTTGGGGTTGCAAAGATATGGAAATGAATGGAATTAAGAAAAAATACCGGCTAATTCTTCTAAAAAGCCCAAAATAAAAGGGGAAGCACCGCTTCCCCTTTTCAAATTATTCACAATAATCTGTAAATCAATTAATTAGATACTACATGCCCATTCCTGGAAACAAAGGCCTTGCAATCTCTGTTCTAAATGGCCAAGGAATAGCTCCGAAAATGAACAATAAGGCAAAAATGTATAAAATAAGGGTGGTTCTAGGACTTCCCCCCTTCTTGTATTGAACATGCCCAATGGTAATAAAGGCAATGGCAATGATCATGGTTAAGATATGCTCTACCGCCCAAAATCGGGTAACCTTGTCTTTCATGACAGCTGCCATCCCCATATTTTTGATAAAGAAAAAGCCTACCGGACCAAAAAAGTACTGATACAAGCCTAATACTAAAGTGGTATGCGCACTAATCAATAAAACTTTACTTGTTTTTAATGCATCCTTTTTAAGCAACAACTGAACAATAGCAAAAACGATTGCAATTAAGATCACCCATCTTAAAGCATTATGCAAATGCAATAAACCTGTATTCATAAGATATATTTTGTACTTCTAAAATAAACTATTCTACCCAATCAGCCACAAATAAATTGGTATCTCTTGAGCCACCATTGTTTCTATTGGAAGAGAACATAATTCTTTTACCATCTGGGCTAAACATCGGAAAGGCATCAAATCCTTTGTCACGGCTTATTTTCTCTAAATTATTTCCTTCTAAATCTATTAGGTACATATTAAAAGGAAATCCTCTTTTGTATTCATGATTGCTACAAAAAATGATATGCTTGCCATCTGGCGTGAAATTGGGTGCCCAGTTGGCTTGACCTAAATGAGTGATTTGTTTTGCATTAGAGCCATCTACATTAGCTACAAACACTTCCATATTGGTTGGAGCCACCATACCTTCTTTTAATAAGCTTTTGTATTCTGCAATTTCTGTTGCTGTTTTTGGACGACTCGCTCTCCAAACAATTTTTTTACCATCAGGACTAAACCATGCACCACCATCGTATCCCAAATCTGTGGTTACTTTTTTTTCTTTACCTGTAGCTAAATCCATTACATATAAATCTAAGTCCCCCTCCTTATCACTACAATAAATCATTTTCTTTCCATCATAAGATAAGGTAGCTTCTGCATCATACCCCTTAGCAGTAGTCAATTGCTTTACAATTTTACCAGTGGTATCGGCCATATATATATCATAGGTATTGTATAAAGGCCAGATATATTTGTTGCCATACTTTGCTCTATCCACTGGTGGAGGACAATCGTTGCCTCCACCTTTTGTGGATGCATAAATAATGTGTTGACCATCTTTAGTGAAATAAGAGCAGGTTGTACGACCTATCCCACCACTAATTAATGTATAATGAAAAGGTGTGGCGTTATCTGTTGGAACCAATCCCATAAAAATTTGATCACAGTTGATACCCTCTTTTGGATAAGACCTTTGAAAGGTAATTCGCTTACTATCATAACTCCAATATGCTTCCGCATTATCTCCCCCATTGGTTAATTGAATGACATTTTTAAAATGACGCTCTCCTACAAATAAAACTGAATCTTGTTGACTAAATGCAGCAACAAAGCTTAATAAAGCTGCAAAAAAGAGGGTTAACTTGCTCATATACTTTTTAAATTGAGTGCAAAAGTACTTAATTTTGTAAGAAATTCAGTGTATGCCCATCATTGCTCCATCCTTATTAGCTGCAGATTTTTTAGCCCTAGGAAAAGCTTGCACCATGTTAAATGAATCGGAGGCAGCATGGTTTCACTTAGATGTAATGGATGGAAGTTTTGTTCCCAATATTAGTTATGGTTTACCCATTATTGAACAAATTAAAAGCACCACTTCTAAAGTAATGGATGTGCACTTAATGATTGTGTCTCCAGAAAAATATATTGCTGCTTTTAAGAAAGCTGGTGCAGATATTTTAACCGTTCATTATGAAGCATGCGCACACTTACATAGCACATTACAACAAATTAAAGCACATGGCATGAAAGCAGGCGTTGCATTAAATCCACATACTTCAGTAGACTTATTAAAAGATGTGATAAATGACATTGATGTGGTTTGTGTGATGAGTGTGAATCCCGGTTTTGGTGGACAAAAATTTATAGAACACACTTATGAAAAAGTAAAAGCATTAAAGAAAATGATTACAGCTGCTGGCGCATCCACTCTAATTGAAATTGACGGCGGTGTTACAGAAAACAATGCAGCTAAATTAGTACAAGCAGGTGCAGATGTATTAGTAGCTGGTACCACTGTTTTCAAAGCCGCAGATCCAAAGCAAATGATTGCCACTTTAAAGTTGGCTAAGTAGAATTACCCAATTCCAATTCCAATTTCTATAAAATACTAAAATGAACTAAATGTTACCATTTTAGTAATCCACAAATGTGCGTATTTATTACTTGTAATCTTGGTGGGCGTTTTTTAAATTGTGTAGGTAGATTTAATCCCACACTAACCCTTTAAATCAAATCCCTTGACTGACACTATTATCAATCTAGAGACCGTTAACCCCATTGAATTCTTTGGCGTTAACAATAACAAATTCGATATCTTAAAAAAGAAATTTCCCTTATTAAAAATTTTATCAAGAGGCACTCAAATAAAACTTAGCGGTGCACCCGAACAAATTGAAGCAGCAAAAGAAAAAATTGATTTAATCATTCAGTACATGGAGCGCAACGGCCATTTGAGTGAAAATTATTTTGAACAAATTTTAGGCGGTGACGATGCTGAAGTAATTGACAATTTTGTTGATAAAAATCCCAACGAAGTATTGGTGTTTGGACCTAATGGAAAAACGGTAAGAGCAAGAACAGCCAATCAAAAAAAGATGGTGACTGCTGCAGATAAAAATGATATTGTATTTGCGATTGGACCAGCAGGTACAGGTAAAACATATACTGCTGTTGCATTAGCAGTGAGAGCATTAAAAAATAAATTGGTAAAGAAAATTATTTTAACAAGACCTGCTGTGGAAGCAGGAGAAAGTTTAGGATTTTTACCTGGAGATTTAAAAGAAAAAATTGATCCTTATTTAAGACCACTATATGATGCATTAGACGATATGATTCCTGCAGATAAATTAGGATATTATATGTCTACACGCACTATTGAAATTGCGCCACTCGCCTACATGAGAGGTAGAACATTAGACAACGCCTTTATCATTTTGGATGAATCACAAAATGCCAATGATTTACAAATAAAAATGTTTTTAACACGTATAGGTGCTAATGCAAAAGCCATCATTACAGGAGACCCTACCCAAGTAGATTTACCTAGAAATCAAAGGAGCGGTTTAGAAAAAGCCTCTAGAATTTTAAAAGATATAGACGGTATTGCCCACATTGAATTAGATGAAGAAGATGTGGTAAGACATAAATTAGTGAAAGCGATTATCAAAGCCTATGACAAGGAAAGAGAGAATGAATCTGAGAATTCTTATCATAGATAAATAATTGAACTATAAAAAGTCTGTCTTCTTTAGCAGATAAAATAGATGAATCTAAGTATTGGCAGTTACTAAAAAAATTGTAATTTCAACCCATATGGGTAAGAACTTGCAACAATTTACCATAGGTGTAGAAGAAGAGTATATGATACTTGACCCTACTACCAAAGAATTGAAAAGCCATCAACAAGCCATTGTGAATGAGGGCCAATTGTTGTTCAAGGAAAAGATTAAAGCAGAAATGCACCAAGCAGTGGTAGAAGTGGGTACTGCTATCTGTCAAAACGTAGATGAAGCCTACCAAGAAATTAAATCCTTAAGGACAGGGGTATCTTCTTTAGCAAATCAATTAGGCTATAGTATTGGTGCTTCAGGCACTCACCCATTTAGTTTATGGGAAACCCAACTAGTATCTGATCAAACCAGGTATCAAGAACTTTTAAATGAATTACAACAAGCAGCAAGAAGTAATTTAATTTTTGGATTACATGTGCATGTAGGCATGGAAGACCGCCGAATGGCTATTCATATAGCCAATACAGCGCGTTATTTTTTACCCCATGTATATGCATTAAGCACCAATTCCCCTTTTTGGGAAACACGCAATACTGGCTATAAATCATACCGTTCCAAAGTTTTCGATAAGTTTCCGAGAACTGGCATTCCAGACTATTTTGATAGCATTGAGGCCTATGAAAGTTTTATACAATTACTCATCAAAACCAATTGTATAGACAATGCTAAAAAAATATGGTGGGATTTGAGAGTTCATCCCACGTATAATACTATTGAGTTTAGGATTTGTGATATACCTATGACCATTCAAGAGACCATTACTATTACCGCAATTTTTCAAGCTATCTGTGCTAAGATCTATACCTTAAGACGCCAAAATATTAACTTCATTAATTATCAACGAGCTTTAATCAATGAAAACAAATGGAGAGCAAGTAGATATGGGATTGATGGCAAATTGATTGATTTTGGTAAAGAAAAGGAGATCCCTACCAAAGAATTGATCATGGAGCTATTAGAATTTATAGATGATGTAGTAGATGATTTAGGTAGCCGTCATCATATTGAAAAAGTACATCAAATTTTTGCAACAGGTACTGGTGCAGACAGGCAACTTAGCATATTCAAAGAAACAGGAAGTTTGGTAGAAGTGGTAAAATATATAGAGCAGAGCTTTCTAAAAGAATAAATGATTTGAATAATCAACTATGTATTATTGAGCTTCTTTAAAGTCAAATAAGGTTGCAGTAAAAATACCTTTCTCTCTTTTCTTAAATACTACATCCCAATTACCTTTATATCTTAAAATTTTAGGTACCAATTGTCCATTGAAATAGGTCATTTCTACTTCCATTTGTACATTAAAATCATAAGCACCTGCATTATAACTTAATGCATAATTACGACCCAATACTTCTAATGTTTTAGGGTTAAACCAAGTAGTCATCTGATCTACCACTACATTGTTTTTTGAGAAAAAACCTAAATTATCCTTAGGCTTTACTTCAAACATATACACCAATTGACCATGATAGTCTACGTAATCTAATTTGTAATCATATAATTCATGAGCAGACTCATCATATAAATCTAACTTATTGCCAATTAAAGGAATACCCGGAATTTTTTTACCAGGATTAAAGAACAACATCTTTAATTGATCCTTTGCCTTGCTTAAACCAGAGCCACTCACTGTTCTTACTTTCCCTTTCACAATATTGGTTTCACCGCAAATGGTGCCTTTGGTAAAAAATAAACTAGCGTACAAAGCAGGTGTGGTATAATTATATTCACCATTCGCATCTTTCATATTCCCAGATACATTCTCCTCCAATACATCCATGGTTCTGCAACCTCCAACCTTATTCTGTCTGGTTTTACTATTTAAAGTTGCAATTACTTTCTCGTTCTTATCTCTCATCTGAATATAATTATAAGAGCTATACCCAATGGTTCTTAAAGTTTTAAATGCTTTATAAAAACTAGTATCTTCTTTGATTCTTTGTAAAATTGCTTTGTAATCAAAATTATTTCTAACAATAGCGTCCGTTAAAGTAAAAGATCCATTATCAATTTTCAATGTAGTATCCTGTGCATTTACTATACAATTAACCAAAATAAAAAATAAGGATATAAAAAATCTACGCATAGTATTGATTGGTTTGAAAAATATTATTTACCTAAGGTCATTTTATAGTCTACTCTCATTTTACCTTTTGAGATATCATTCAATTTACCTTGTAACAATTTCTTTTTTAAAGGTTTGATATAGTCAATAAAAAGTTTGCCTTCGATATGATCATACTCGTGCATGATAATTCTTGCAGTAATTCCGTGAAAAGTTTCAGTTTGTGCTTTAAACTGCTCATCCACATATGCTAAAGTAACCGACTCAGGTCTAGAAACATCTTCTCTAATTTTTGGAATGCTTAAACAACCTTCATTATAGATCCATTCTTTTCCACCGGTTTCAATAATCTGCGGATTAATAAATGCTCTTTTAATCCCTGGGGCATCAGAATATGCCTCATCCTCCGGTTCACTATTGGCAAAAATCTGCGCACTATCCATTACAAATAGTCGAATATCTCTGTTAATCTGAGGCGCAGCCAATCCCACCCCATTGCTCTCGTACATGGTTTCCCACATATCTTCAATCAGCTTTCCCAAGCCCTCGTAATTGGCTTCAATGGGCTTACAAACCTTTCTTAATACCGTTGCTCCATAGGCAACAATAGGTAAAATCATACAATCAACTTATTTGACCACAAAGGTAGAAATAAATAGGCAGTTTAA
>CANHUW010000098.1 GCA_947463975.1 Bacteroidota bacterium | reverse complement strand
TAAGCAACATACATTAAAAGAAAGTATTTCTATTAGTGGAACCGGATTGCATACAGGCGTTTTAGTGGATATGAAATTAAATCCAGCCAACCCTGGTTTTGGGATTCAATTTCAAAGAGTAGACTTACCTAACCAACCTATTATTAAAGCAGATTGTGATTTAGTGACAGATACAAGTCGCGGAACTACCTTACAAGTGGGAGATGCAAAAGTGAGTACAGTAGAACATATTTTGGCAGCGATGGTTGGCATGGGTGTTGACAATGTTTTAATAGAATTAAATGGACCTGAGATTCCCATCATGGATGGCAGTTCAACTCCTTTTATTGAAAAAATTGAAAAGACAGGTGTCATGGAACAAGACGCCGCAAAAGCTTGGTATAGCATTGATGAAAATATTTTTCATTATGATGAAGGTAAACGTGTAGAAATGGTAGCACTGCCTGCATTAGATTACCAAATCACCACTTTAATAGATTTTAATAGCCCGGTATTAGGAACACAACATGCAGCATTAAATACCATCAAAGATTTTAAGTCACAAATTGCTCCTTGTAGAACTTTTTGTTTTTTACACGAACTTGAAGCATTATTAGATAACGACTTAATTAAAGGTGGAGATATTAATAATGCTATAGTAGTAGTAGATAAGGCAGTGACAGACGAAGAAATGTCTAGATTGGCTAAAGTATTTAAGAGAGATAAGATTGAAGTAAAGAGTGAGGGTTACTTAAATAACTTAGAATTAAGATTCCCTAACGAACCTGCAAGACATAAACTATTGGATGTAGTGGGAGACCTTGCTTTAATAGGCTTTCCTATTAAAGCAAGAATTATTGCGAATCGCCCAGGACATAGCAGCAATGTGGAGTTTGCTAAAAAGATCAAACAGTACATTAAAAAGAACAAGCATGTAAAAGATGTGCCAGTTTATGATCCATCTATTACACCAGTGTTTAATTTAGAGCAGATTGAAAAATTATTGCCCCATCGATACCCGTTTTTATTTGTTGACAAGATTATTGAATTAACAGATAAAGTCATTGTAGGTGTAAAGAATGTAACTTTTAATGAATGGTTCTTCCCTGGACATTTCCCTAGCAATCCAGTAATGCCAGGTGTATTACAAATTGAAGCATTAGCACAAACAGGCGGGATTCTTTGTATCAACGCCATGCCAGAAGGACAATACGATACTTACTTTTTAAAAATTGATAATTGTAAGTTCAAACAAATGGTGAAGCCAGGTGATACTATGTTATTGAAAATGGAATTAACTGCGCCAATCCGTAGAGGTATTTGCGAAATGCGCGGTACCGTTTATGTGAATGGCAAAGTAGCTACGGAAGCAGATTTAGTTGCACAAGTAGTTAAAAGAGCCGATTAAAATTTAAGCATATGACACATCCTTATACTTATATAGACCCCAATGCAAAAATTGCAGATAATGTAAAAATTGATCCATTCACGGTAATTCATGGTGATGTAGAAATTGGAGAAGGCACTTGGATTGGAAGCAATGTGACCATTATGAAAGGCACCAAGATTGGTAAGGGTTGTAGAATATTTCCTGGAGCAGTATTAGGTGCAGATCCGCAAGATTTAAAATTCAATGGAGAAAAAACTACTGTGGAAATTGGCAATCATACCACTATCAGAGAATTTGTAACCATCAACCGTGGTACTTCAGATAGATGGACCACCAAAGTGGGTGACAATTGTTTGATCATGGCCTATAGTCATATCGCACACGATTGTATCATTGGTAATAATTGTATTTTAAGCAACAGTGTACAAGTAGCAGGACATGTTACTTTAGGAGACTATGCTTGGATTGCAGGCGTGAGTGCGGTTCATCAATTTGTCAATATTGGACAGCATTCCTATATCGCTGGAGGTAGCTTAGTAAGTAAAGATGTTCCTCCTTATATAAAAGCGGTTAGAAATCCTTTAAGCTATGGTGGTGTCAATAGCGTTGGTTTAAAAAGAAGAGGTTTTGATTTAGAAAAAATCAATCACATCCTAGATATTTATAGATATATTTTCAATAAAGGAATGAACACTACGCAAGCATTAGAGTTTATTGAAGAAGAATTACCAGCAACAGACGAAAGAGATGAGATTGTTACTTTCATTAGAGAGAGTGGCCGAGGCATCATCAAACGTTTTGGTAAGGGTGAAGTAGTTGAAGATTAATACATGAAACAAATACGCCTTATAGGAGCTGGTAAAAGATTCAATAAGGATTGGATTTTCCAATCACTCAATGTTGAATTTGAGCAAGGACAGCACTATGCACTCATTGGCAATAATGGATCAGGCAAAAGTACCCTCTTACAAATTTTATCAGGATATACTACGCTGAGCAAAGGAACCATTGAATGGGCTAATGCAGATAGTCAAACTATTTATGACCAAATCAGTATTGCCGCACCTTATTTAGAATTGGTAGAAGAATTAACCACATTAGAACATTTTGAATTTCATTCAACATTCAAATCATTGATTCATTCACTTACTATTAAAGAAATGATTCAGTTGATAGGCTTAGAAAATGCCACTCAAAAACAAATTAGGTATTTTAGTAGCGGCATGAAACAAAGATTAAAATTGGCATTAGCCATTTTTTCTACCGCACCAATATTACTACTAGATGAACCTTGCAGTAATTTAGATAAAGAAGGTTATGCATTGTATAAGCAATTGATTCAACAGTATGCTATGCATAAGTTAATTATTGTAGGAAGTAACGATCCAGAAGAATACGCATTTTGCAATCAGCAAATAAACCTAATGGATTATAAGTAGGATTAGCTTTTACTACTAGCAATTAATAAGTTTAAATCAGTATACTTTAAGTCAAATTTATGACTGATATAAGAATCCGTTAATGCTCCTTTGTACAAATAAATACCCTCTCTCAAATGTACATGTTGCCAAATAATTTCTTCTAACCCTCCTACGTCACCAATTTGAATCAATAAAGGCATCAATACATTGCTAATGGCCTGACTGGCTGTACGAGCAAATCCACTAGGAATATTGGGCACGCCATAATGTATCACATCATGTTTTATCACAATAGGATTTTCGTGATTGGTTAATTCAGAAGTTTCAAAACAACCTCCCCTATCTATTGCTACATCAATAATAATACTTCCAGGTCTCATAGAAGCAACCATTTCTTCAGTTACCACTATAGGTGCTCTTCCAAAACCACTTCTTAATGCACCTACCGCTACCTCACAGGTTTTAATTTGCTTAGCTAAAATTCTTGGCTCCAAAACACTGGTCCAAACTCTTTGTCCTAAATTATTTTGTAATCTCTGTAATCTTGAAACATCGTTATCAAACACTTTCACACTAGCACCCAATGCCAAAGCGTTTCTTGTTGCAAACTCACCAACAATATCAGCTCCAATAATAACCACTTTAGTGGGTGGTACGCCACTTATCCCTCCTAATAAAACACCTTTGCCTTGATTGAAATTACTTAAGTACTGACCAGCAATTAACATCACTGCGCTACCCGCAATTTCTCCCATGCTTCTTAGGATAGGATAATTATTGTTTTCGTCTTTAATATTTTCAAATGCTAAAGCAGTAATTTTTTTAGCCATTAATTGCTCCATTAGTTCTTTTTTCAAAGCCGATAAATGTACCGGTGAAATAATGGTTTGATTCATTTGTAAATAAGGTAGATCCGCTTCAACAGGTGGCGCTGTTTTTACCAAAATAGGACATTGATACACTGCTGTTTTATCAGTAACTACTTTCGCACCTGCATCTGCATAATCTTTATCTGAATACCTGCTTCCTGCTCCAGCGCCAGCTTCTAAGACAACTTCATGTCCATTGGCTACCAATACACTCACTGCTTCTGGGATTAAAGCAATTCTATTTTCTTGAAAAGCACGCTCTTTGGGTATACCAATTAATAGAGGTTTGGATTTAAAGGGAATATCCAACACTTCTTCCTGTGTTTCATAAGAAAATGAGCTGAGAATTTGTGGCTTGATCGCACTCATAGTAGCAATTTTTATCTAAGTTACAAAAAAGCAAGAGCTTATTGAACTATTATCTTTCTAGTAATGGGGTCTACTATTTCTATGGTTAGATGTAGGGCATCTTCTGGAACAATTAGGGGAGCTTTTTCTGGCCACTCTATAAAACAATAATCTGCTTCATCCATTGCTGCTGCTAATCCTGCTCTTGCTGCTTCCTCTTCTCCTTCAATTCTATACCAATCCATATGTACAATAAGCTTTTTGCCAGCCAGGTATTCATTCATTAAGGAGAATGTTGGACTAGATACTGTATCGTCTACCCCCATTGCCTTGCATATAGTCGAAATCAATGTGGTTTTACCAGCACCCATGGGTGCATGAAATACCCAAACGGGATAACGCCCATATTGCTCCACCAGCTCTTTAGCGATGGATGGAATTTGCTCAATACGATACATTTTCTCCATAAAGCAAAGATACAATATAGGAGTTGTACCTTTGTAGTATAAATGAATTCTTATGGAAAATGTACAATTAAAAGTGGATGGAATGAGCTGTACCAATTGTGCTTTATCTATACATAAATATTTAGAAGCTGAGGGAGTGGTAGCGCCAAAAGTAAATTTTATGGAAGGGGAAGTGAATTTTGAACTTCCTTTTGAAGCCAATAAAGAAAAGCTCATTAGAGGCATCAATAGTTTAGGCTATCAAGTAAGAGGGTCAGAAGATAAAATAACGAAAAAGTTTTTGGACAATAATAAAGAAAGAGCACTCTTCTGTTTAGTTTTCACTTTGCCGCTAATGATGCATATGATTCCTGGTGTGCATATTCATTTTTTAATGAACCCTTATGTACAATTAGCAATCACCCTACCCGTGTATATTGTTGGGATGAGTTATTTTGGAAAGAGTGCATGGAATAGTATTTTCAAAGGTATTCCCAATATGAATGTGTTAGTTGCCATTGGCGCAACAGCTGCTTTTGGATATAGCTTATATGGTACTTTAATCGGTCAAGGTGCAGCATTCGCTTATTATGAAACAGCAGCCACTATTTTAACCTTGGTATTTTTCGGAAACTATTTAGAAGATGCTTCTATCGAATCTACACAAAGAGCTTTGAAGGATTTGGTGAAGGCCCAGAAAGTAATGGCTAATATGATTGTATTTGACGAACATCATAAAGAGGTTATTTTCAATGTAGAAAGTAAGACGCTTAAAGTCGGTGATATTATTTTAATTAATGCTGGGGAGACCGTTCCAATGGATAGTAAAATTCTTTGGGGAGAAGCCAGCGTTAATGAGGCCATTGTAACAGGAGAAAGTGTGCCTATTCATAGAAAAATGAATGAGATCTTATTAGGGGGTAGTACTATAGAAAATGGAACCATTAAAGCATATGTAACGGCTGTAGGAGATGATACAGTGCTTGCCAATATTTTAAAAATGGTGAAAAACGCACAAGGTGAAAAACCACCAGTACAAATTTTAGCAGATAAAATTAGTGCCATATTTGTTCCACTGGTTTTAGGCATTGCATTGATCACCTTATTAGGTAATTACTTTTTTACATCAATTGGTTTTGGTGATAGTATGCTAAGAGCTATTGCAGTATTGGTTATATCTTGCCCTTGCGCTATGGGATTGGCAACTCCAGCGGCTATTGCTGTTGGATTAGGTAGAGGCGCGAGAAATGGAGTGATCTTTAAAAATGCTAAAAGCCTAGAAACCTTTAAAGATATTAAGCAAGTAGTGTTTGATAAAACAGGCACATTAACTACAGGACATTTTGTGATTGATAAAATTCATTTCACGAACGCTATAGAGGAAAATAATTTTAAAGAATTAGCTTACTCTCTAGAAAAATACTCCAACCATCCCATTGCAAAATGTATCAGTACTGAATGGAAAAGCAAAACAGAAATTAAATGGAGTAACATTGAAGAAGTAAAGGGATTAGGCATCAAAGCAACAGATAAGGAAGGAAATGCATACTGGGCTGGTTCCTTTAAAACATTGGTAGATCAAACAGTTGAAGATGGACATAATATTTACATACAAAAAAATAATCAATTCATTGGCTGGATAGATGTGACGGATGAAATAAGACCTGAGGCCAAAGAAGTAATTGATACCTTACACCGTCAGGGTATACATACCATTTTATTGAGTGGTGATAGAAAATCAAAATGTGAATTAGTGGGTAAGGCATTGGGCATACAAGAAATTATTAGTGAACAAAGCCCAGCAGATAAATTAAAAAAATTAGAAGATTTAACCAAAGCGAGTCCTACTGCCATGGTAGGTGATGGAATTAACGATGCTCCAGCTTTAGCCAAAGCCACTATTGGAATTTCTTTAAGCAATGCTTCACATATTGCAATTCAAAGTGCGCAGGTTATTTTAATGAATCAAGGTTT
>CANHUW010000097.1 GCA_947463975.1 Bacteroidota bacterium | reverse complement strand
TTGAAAAATGCGGGTACATCATGTGTAGAAAGTACTTCGCCTTTTTTGCTTTGTGGTGCAGTGATCCAAACAAATTTGGCCAAACTCAATTGGCCTGTTCCTAAAATATGATTGGCAATGGTCAACAACTCTGCAGGTGCTTTATTCTCTAAGAATGGCGTGTATCTTTCACTACCTATTGCTAATAACAGCGGATGAACTCCTGCAGCATCTACTGCATGTACTTCCTTCACTCCTGGTATCTCATTGGATACCGCATCTCCAGTCATAGCATGTATTAACTCTCCAAAACTAGTATCCTCTTGAGGAGGTCTTCCAACCACCGTAAATGCCCATATTGCATTTTTCTTTGCATACACTTTATGCACTTTCATTACAGGAAAAGGATGTTGTAAACTATAATATCCTAAATGATCTCCAAATGGTCCTTCAGGTTTATTCTCTCCTGGAAATACTTCCCCAGTAATTACAAAATCAGCATCAGTGCTAATGCAAAATCCATCTTTATAAGTATATCCAAATCTTTTTCCAGCCAATACGCCAGCAAAATTCATTTCACTCATTCCTTCAGGTAGTGGCATCACCGCAGCAACACTATGTGCTGGTGGTCCACCAACAAAACAGCTCACTTTTAAAGGCATCCCTTTTTGATTGGCTTTAGTTTGATGAACACCAATACCTCTATGTAATTGATAATGCAAGCCAATCTCTTTATTTAAAATATAATCGTTGCCGCTTAATTGAATTCTATACATCCCTAAATTGGCATTGCCTATTCCTGGCTTATCTGCATCTTCTGTGTATACTTGGGGTAGGGTAACAAAAGCTCCTCCATCCATTGGCCAGTGTTGAATCAAAGGCAGATCTGAAATCTGAATTTCTTCATACACCACTGGTTGCTTCAATGGATTTCTAATAGGCAAAGCATTCAATGCTGCTGGTAATGCAGCCAAAGATTTTAAAGGATTTTTAACAGCAGCCATTGGATCAATTTTCATCGCAATTAACTGCTTTACTTGAGGCATGGTTTTTCTAAAAATAAACTCACTTCTTTCTAGTGTTCCAAAAATATTGGAGACTGCTCTAAATTTAGAGCCTTTTACTTTTTCAAATAAAATTGCAGGGCCTTTTTGTTCATGAATGCGCAAATGGATAGAAGCCATTTCTAAGTATGGATCTACCTCTTCTTTGATACGAATCAATTGTCCGTTTTGCTCCAAATCCAACAAACAAGCTTCTAAACTAGAATAAGCCATTCTTTATTAATTGAGTTGCAAAAATAACTTAAATTTGACTATGACTCGTTTAAGTGTAAATATAAATAAGATCGCTACCCTAAGAAATAGTAGAGGTGGCAACAACCCTGACCTTGTACAAGTAGCAAAAGATTGTGAAGCATTTGGCGCGGAAGGAATTACAGTTCATCCAAGACCTGATGAGAGACATATTAGATACAAAGATGTCTATGATTTAAAGCAAAATATTACTACAGAGTTCAACATTGAAGGCAATCCAAAAGAAGTGAAGTTTATTGAATTGATTTTAGCCAATCAACCTGCTCAAGTTACCTTAGTGCCAGATACATTGAATCAATTAACCAGTGATCATGGATGGGATACCATCAAAGAACAGGCTTACTTAAAAGAAATCATAGCTAGATTTAAAAAAGCGGGCATTCGTGTATCTATTTTTGTTGATCCCATTGAAGCAATGGTAGAAGCAGCAGCTACTACTGGAACGGATAGAATTGAATTGTATACCGAATCTTATGCAAAAGCATTTGAAGCTGGGAAAAAAGAAGAGATTATTAATGCATATCGTAAAGCAGCTGAAAAAGCAAAACAACTTGGTTTGGGAATTAATGCTGGGCATGATTTAGATAGACATAATTTACCTTTCTTAATTCAACAAATTCCTTTTATCGACGAAGTGAGTATTGGTCACGCTTTAATCAGTGATGCATTGTACTTGGGATTAGAAAATACCATTCAATTATATAAACGCGCTTTGTCGCCATTAAAATAATATCATGAAAAAAATATTTTTTGCTTTAAGTGTATTCATTCTTCATAGTTGTACAAGTAATGCACAAGAAAAATTCGGACCCACCCCTACCAAAGAACAATTAGCATGGCATGACAAAGAGTATTATTTTTTTATGCATTTTGGACCCAATACCTTTACCGATTTGGAATGGGGACATGGAAGTGAAAACCCCAATGTATTCAACCCCACTGCACTAGACTGTAATCAATGGGCGCGTATTGCAAAAGCTGCAGGTGCAAAAGGTATTGTGATTACGGCAAAACACCATGATGGATTTTCATTGTGGCCAAGCAAATACAGTAAACATACTGTTAGAGAAAGTAATTGGATGAATGGCAAAGGTGATGTGATTAAAATGTTGTCTGAAGCATGTAAAAAAGAAGGCATTGAAATGGGTGTATATATTTCACCATGGGACAGAAACCACCCTCAATACGGAACCCCTGAATACAATGATATCTATATCAATACCATGAAAGAATTATTGACCGGATATGGCAAGTTTTTCGAACTATGGTGGGATGGGGCCAACGGCGAAGGTCCTAATGGAAAGAAACAAGTATATGATTTTACAAGATTTAAAGATTCTGCATTAAGATACCAGCCACAAATTATGATCTTCAGTGATATCGGACCACATGTTAGATGGGTTGGCAACGAAAACGGCATCATTAATAGTACCAACTGGAATTTATTAGACACTGCAGGTTTCAAAAGAGGAGAAGGTGCACCGCCGAATGATACTTTAAATACAGGAAACTATAATGGCAAGCATTGGATTGGTGCAGAAGCCGATGTGTCAATTAGGAAAGGATGGTTCTATCATCCAGAAGAAGACAATACGGTAAAATCTGGAGCTACCCTATTTAATATTTATTTGAAAAGTGTAGGGCATGGCGGTAATTTAATTTTGAATGTACCTCCCAATAGAAAAGGATTGATTGATCCATTGGATTCTGCTGCATTAATGGATTTTAAAAAAATTAGAGATAAAGCTTTTGCCAATAACCTTTTTAGAAACGCAAAATTATTATACACTGATAATAGTGTGGAAGTGCATTTAGACAAACCCGTTGCATTCAATAGTATCCAACTCAAGGAAAAAATAAGTCTAGGGCAAAAAGTGGTGAAATTTGAAATAAGCGGTGGCAATGATCTAAAACAGTTTCAACCCATTACAAAAGGAACCACTATTGGGCATAAAAGAATCATACAATTTCCCACACAAAATATCCAATATATTAGAATTCATTTCACAGAATACAAGGCTAAGCCTATTCTTACTGATATCTCAGGCTATTTGATCAGTAATTAAGGGCTAATTTGTATCTTGCATTAAATTAATCGTCATGGCAACACAACCAATTGTAGGCATTATTATGGGAAGCGATAGTGATTTACCCATAATGCAGCAGGCTGCCGATATGTTGACTTTATTTAATATTCCTTTTGAATTGACGATTGTATCTGCACATAGAACACCTGAAAGAATGGTAGATTATGCCAAGACAGCACATCATAGAGGTTTAAAAGTGATTATTGCTGGAGCTGGCGGTGCTGCGCATTTGCCAGGAATGGTGGCAGCTATCACTAGCTTGCCAGTAGTGGGTGTTCCTATTAAATCTAGTAATTCAGTGGATGGCTGGGATTCCATACTGTCAATTTTACAAATGCCTGGAGGCGTTCCTGTTGCAACAGTGGCATTAAATGGCGCTAAGAATGCAGGTATATTGGCTGCTCAGATGATTGGCAATCATGATGCTACTGTATCTAAAGCAATGGAAGCCTATAAATTACAAATAGGAAATGAAGTATTAGCAAAGGCAGATAAATTGCAAGCCAACTGGCCTAATCAATTTGATCAATAATTGTAAATGCTTGTTGCATAGTAGGTGATGCTTTTAGTACAGTATCCAACCATGCTTGACCAAAATCACCCATCCATTCTGCCATATTTTCAACACGCTCTTGCAATCCATTATTGGGGAACAATGATTGTTTAATGGAGTGAATTCTTTCAATAGATACTGCTTGTTTTCTTCTCTCTGCACGAATCATTTTCTTTTCTAATTCCAATAGCTTTTTTATGGACTGATGTGCTAAATTATTGGCATGTGCACCAAGTGTAGCATCAATGGATTTCACCCTTTTCTGTATTTGATCATATACTTGTTCCAATAATTTTAATTCAGCTTCCAAACTTAACAAAGCACCAGATTGCATTTTCACCAACGCCACTTCTATATCTAATACAGGTTTAAATAAATCTTGCTTGGATAGACCCAATGCAGTCCATTGTTGCATTTGCTTAGCTCTAATAAACAAAAAAGAATTTCTTAATTGCAAAACAGGCATATGAACTTTCGCTTCTGCAAAAACATTTTTTAGTTCCATCCAATAAGCTAGTTCACCCCCACCTCCAATAAATACAACACCGGGCAAAATAGTTTCTTGAAACACTCCCCTTAGAATCACATTGGGACTAAATCTGTCAGGATATTGTTGAAGCTCCAGTAATATTTCTTCTTCTGTAAAACGAAGATCTGTATCTGCAACAATATATTGATTGTTCTGTTTTTCAATTCTAGCCCTGATATCATCTTTTAAATAAAATAAATTGATCGCTCTACCCTCTGATTGAACATGATAATTAGCCGTCAATGCTTGTAAAGTGGGTTGGATGACTTTATGAGAAAATCCTGTTAATAATTCCACTTTCATGGTATCTACAAAAAGTGATTTCAAAGATGCATCATCTGGTTGAAGTACTATCAAACCATGTTCCCCAAAAAATGCATTCACTACTTCTATAGTAGCTTCTGCAATAGTCTTCCCTTTTTGATATGCGTTTTGTAATATGGCTAATGCTTCTTTTCCGTTGGGCTTTACAGACCAATATCCTTCCAAATTTTTTAACAACCCAATCAAGGCATCATCTACTTTCATTCTCCCCACAGCACCTTTTTGTTTGGTATTCCATTGATAAGTGTTTCCACCCAAAACAAAACTTCCTACTTCTTCAATATCCGCATCTTCCGATCCCATATAATACACAGGAACAAAATTATAATCAGGAAACTGTTTCCTTAAATCAGCAGCTAATTGAATTGCATGTATAATTTTATAAAAGAAATACAAGGGCCCAGTAAAAATATTTGGCTGGTGTGCGGTTGTTACCACGAAAGTATTATCACTAGCCAGCAACTGAATATTTTGATGTACGCTAGTATTGGATGATAATGATCCATATTGTTTTTGCATTACATCCACCAATACTTTCCTATTGATTGAATATTTTTTTCTTTCAACAATAGCTTTACGAACACCCTCATAAGTAGGTTCATAAGCAACAAAAGACCTAGCACTCCCTTTAGCTTGAACATAATCTTTTACAAGGCTTGAAAACAATCCTGTAAATTGATAATCCAAAGAGGTAACATTGAATTTCATTAAGCATCAAATCTTTCTGGATGATAAATAGCAATATCGATGCTCGGTTGTTGCTCTTCAATGATCTCAGCAACAATTTTTCCTGTGGCTGCACCCAAACTCATCCCTACCATAGCATGTCCTGTAGCCATAATTAAATTGCTACATTTTTTGGTTCTACCTACATAAGGCAAACCATCTGCCGAGCATGGTCTATAGCCAAACCAAACATCTTCAATGGCTGGTAAAGGGATCTCAAATTCAGGGAAGAATTTTTTAACTGACGCTATAATCCCTTTTACTCTATTGATTTTCGGAGGGGTGTTGGTAGAAGTAATTTCCATAGTTCCGCCAAAGCGCATTTTATTGCCATCCATGGGTGTCAAAGCTATTCTCCCTTCTACCAATACTGCAGGATGATTGGTCATATAGGGCGTATCTTCTAATGTAATGGAATATCCTCTTCCACCGACCAACGGAATATTAATGTCTAATTTTTCTGCTAGTTCTCTACTCCAAGCACCTGAAGCTAAAACCACCGTATCGGCATTGTATGCAGTCTTATTCGTAATCACTTTAGAAATAGTATTATGTTTCTTTTCAAAATCAATTACCGTTTCTTTCAAAGCAAATCGAACTCCTTTATTTTTTAAATCTTCAATGAGTTGCTCCATCATTTTTTTCGGATACAAATGCGCATCACAAGCAAAATAGATAGCTCCTATTGCATTAATTTGATAAGCAGGCTCCATGGCATCTAATTCTGCCTTTGAAATAATTTTAGTTCCTGCGAGCCCTATCTCATTGGCTTTTTCAACTGTATGAATGGCGTGTTCAGCTACTTCTTGTGTCTGAAAAATTTCCAATAAACCTTTATGTTCATAAGAAAAATTGAATTGAGGTAGTTTAGCCCAATCCAAGTATAATTGTTGACTATACAATGCATAGTCTCTTAAAGGAATGGCGGCTGCTGCTACTTTTTCTTCCGTTGCAGATTGCATGAAT
>CANHUW010000096.1 GCA_947463975.1 Bacteroidota bacterium | reverse complement strand
TCAATCTTGGTCTTAAAGAACCCGCCAAAACCACTTTTAATAAATCGGATAACAAAACAAATATAAGGCAGGTACTAAAAACGATCAGCTTATATCGTATAGGATTAGAGCTATCTTCTGCGGTAGCACTAATTGCAGCAGTCCAAGCAAACCAAAACAAGAAAACGCTTGGGTTTAATGTATTCATTAAATAACCCGAGAAAAAACTTTTAATTAAATCTATTTTACTTGAACCTGTTTCGCCCGCCTCGCTTGTGTTCTCAATCACAATTTTCTTAAAGAATAATGTATATAAACCCGTAATCAATAAAAACCCCGCACCCAATAATGCTATAGTGGCTTTGTGCTCCAAAACCAATTCAAATAAACTTGTAAAAAGATTACAAACCAATAATAAGCTTATATCACTTGTAGAAACTCCTGCTACAAAAGCATATCCAGAACGCTTACCATAGGTTAAGCTTTGTTTAATAATTGCAAAAATGACTGGACCAATGGAAATGCTTAAAATAAGACCCAGTAACAAGCCTTTTAAAATGGGGGCAAACATAATTATTGATTTAAAATAAAGGCCTTCCAGTCTGTTAATACAGCACCCTTGATTACTCTTGGAAATTTGTGTTGTCCGCCCACCTTGCCCTTGCTTTCCATAAAAGATAAAAACGTATTTTCTTTTAAGATAGTTAGTTTCACTTCTTTTAATGCAGATTTTCTTTCTACTGCATAATCATCATTCAGCTCACAAAGTTTTTCATCTATAAGCTTAGCCAGATTTGCCGAGTCAATATGTTGATCACAAGCAACATACCAATGGTGCCCAAAGAAGGAGCCAACGGGCTCTCCAGCAACACAGTATTCGGGAATAGATATGTTCAATTCTTCACTCACCAATTGCACCGCCTTATTCATATTATCTACACTAAGATGTTCACCCACTAAGCTTAAAAAATGTTTAGTTCTTCCTGTAATAATAATCTCTGCATTTTCTTTGTCAATAAATCTTACTGTATCTCCAATTAAATATCTCCATGCTCCAGCAGCGGTACTAATTAAAATAGCATAATCCTTGCCTTCTTCTATCTCATGAATCATCAGTGTTTCAGGCTTTTCAATCATTTCTCCATTGCTATCAAAGTTGATATCATCAAAAGGAACAAATTCAAAAAAGATGTGTTGGTTGTAAGACAATCGCATACCTTTTGCACCCTGCTTGTCCTGCCAAGCCAAAAAACCTTCACTCGCTAAATAGGTTTCAATATAGGTAATCGGCTTTCCTAATAATTTTTCAAAACCTATTTTATAAGGCTCAAAACTAACACCACCGTGAACAAAAAAAGTAAGATTTGGCCAGATCTCATGAATATTTTTTAGTTGATATCTTTCAATCACCATCTCTAAACACATTTGTATCCAAGCTGGCACACCGATGATAAAACTAATATCCCAATTGGGTGCTTTCTCAACAATCTCTTTTAGTTTTTTATTCCAATCTTTTTCTTTGGCAATTTTTTTACCAGGTTTGTAAAAGGGCTGAAACCAAAATGGCGCCTTTTTAGCAGTAATCCCACTTAAGTC
Source organism: Bacteroidota bacterium (assembly GCA_947463975.1). Lineage (GTDB taxonomy): Bacteria > Bacteroidota > Bacteroidia > Chitinophagales > Chitinophagaceae > Sediminibacterium. The sequence goes on along the minus strand of CANHUW010000096.1, from coordinate 4,915 downwards.
TCCCGCATAATATCCTGGACCTTTTTGTAAATCAGTGCTACCACCTAAAGTAAGCCAACCTCTGCCCAAAGCAGAAAGCGGAACACCTTCATAATTCAAGAGGCTAATCAATTGTTTGATCATGATAATTTTATTTCCTCTTAAAAGGTCGTTGGTAACTGGAATATATTTACTTGCGGCTTCGCTGGTTCCACTGCTTAAGGCAAAATATTTAATTTTTCCAGGCCAACAAATATCTTCTTGGCCCTCGAGTGTTTTATGCCACCACTCTGCATAAATTTTATTATAATTATAAACGGGTACACTTTCTTGAAAGCGTTTAGGTACACCCCTTCTTTGTAAAATTTGTTCAAAACCAAAACGCTGTCCAAATTCGGTGTAACGAGCCCTTCTCATTAGCTTTTTGAGTACGCGTACCTGAGATCTTTTGGGACTTCTTGGCGGAATTCCCAAAGCTTGAGTAATCGATTTTGGTAAGTTAATCTCAAATAATGGCATCTATGGCAAAAATAGGAATGTTATTCCACCAAACGAAGTTACTTTTGCCCTATGATTAAAAATACTTTATTAGAAGCGGTAGCTGCAGGATCTAAAGAGCTACAAAAATTTTTTAACGGAACTTTTACAGTACAAAGTAAGGGTAGTTTAAATGATTTGGTTACAGAAGCAGACCACGCATCAGAAAAAGCTATTTTTAAAGTGATTCAAGATGCTCATCCGGATCATTTTATTTTAAGTGAAGAGACGGGAGAAATCAAACAAGACTCTAATTATAAGTGGATTATTGATCCTATCGATGGCACCATTAATTTTGCCAACGGCATTCCTATTTGTTGTGTAAGTATTGGTATTGAAAAAGACGGAGCCATGATTATGGGTGCCGTTTACAATCCTTTCATGAACGAAATGTATTTTGCAGAAAAGGGAAAAGGTGCCACATTGAATGATCAAAAAATTTGCGTGAGTGATGAAGACAATTTATTGAAAAGCTGTTTGGTGACAGGCTTCCCATATCAATATTTAGATTCAGCCAATGGTCCATTACAAATTTTTGAAAAATTAATTAGAAAAGCTATTCCTGTTAGAAGACTAGGAAGTGCAGCTTTAGATTTGTGTTGGACAGCGGCAGGAAGATTTGATGGTTTTTACGAACATAAATTACAAGCTTGGGATAGTGCAGCAGGATTTTTAATAGTAGAAGAAGCTGGAGGTAAGGTAACCGATTTAAAAGGAAATCCATATAACCCTTACCAGCCGGGCATTATAGCAACTAATGGAAAAATACATACCGCATTACAAAACTTAGTGAACGGCGGAGATTTATAAAATATAAAAAGCATAACATGTCTGAAGAGAGAACAGAAATAGAAAATTTAGGAGAGTTTGGTTTGATAGATCATTTGACTAAAAACTTTGAAATACAAAATGCCTCCACCATTTTATCTATTGGAGATGATGCAGCGGTGATTGATCATTTTGGAAAACAAACGGTGATCACTACTGATATGTTATTAGAAGGAGTGCATTTTGATTTAATGTATACTCCTTTGAAACATTTGGGATATAAATCTGTTGTGGTGAACCTAAGTGATATATATGCAATGAATGCCACACCTACACAAATCACTATTAGCATAGGTTTTAGTAATAGATTTAGCGTAGAAGCTTTAGAAGAATTTTATGTAGGTGTACAAATTGCTTGTGAAAAATATGGAGTAGATTTAGTGGGAGGCGACACCTGTTCTTCTCAAAAAGGCTTAGTGATTTCTGTAACAGCCATTGGAGAAGTAGCCCCTGATAAATTTATTAAAAGAAGTACAGCAGAAAGCGGAGACTTAATTTGTGTATCTGGAGATTTAGGCGCAGCCTTTCTAGGATTGACCTTAATGGAAAGAGAGAAAAAAATATTTTTAGAAAACCCACAAGTGCAACCCAATTTAGAAAACGAAGATTATATCGTAGGAAGATTATTAAAACCAGATGCCAGAAAAGATATTATTGAATTATTAGAGCAGATGGAAGTGAAACCCACGGCCATGATGGATATCAGCGATGGCTTAAGTAGCGAAGTGTTACATATTTGTAAGCAAAGCCAATTAGGTTGCAGAATTTATGAAGATAAAATACCTTTACACGAAGCAACCAAAGCAGCGGCTTTTAAATTTGGATTAGACGCAACGGTATGTGCATTGAATGGAGGAGAAGATTATGAATTAATCTTTACAATGAAGCAAGCGGATTATGATAAAATAACGCTACAAGAAGAAATAAGCGTTATTGGTTATATGTGTGATCAAGAAGAAGGCACAAAGCTCATTTCCAAGGGTGGTAGCACACACAATATTACTGCACAGGGCTGGAACGCTTTCGCTTAAGCCGTATACATTTTTATTAATTGACGATCTGCTGATAAACAAAGCAGATCGGCTTTTTCATTTATAGCAATGGTTCCAGTAATATTTTTCTGTTGCATTATTTGTGCAGGATACAAAGAGCACATTTTAACTGCTTCACCAAAATCAATCCCAGCTTGTTCTATTAAATTGTTTACGGATTTTAATTGGGTCAACGCAGATCCACTCAGTGTTCCAGCAGATTCATATTTATCACCCACCAATTGATGTTGATAGAAACCAGAACCGGTGGTTGTAACTGCGTCAGTGATACAAAATAAACGCTCACCCATTATTTTTTTAGCAATTTGAACGGCACTAAAATCTACATGGTAACCATCTGCTACCAAACTACACATGGCAGTTTTGTGATTAAATAAAGCTCCAACTACACCGGGTGCCCTATGTTGCAATGGACTCATCGCATTGAATAAATGAGTAGCCACTTTAATACCGCTATCAAAAAATTCCATAGCGCTTGCATAATCTGCGTTGGTATGACCAGCAGAAACTACAATTCCATTAGATTGAATCAAATCAATGATTTCTTGAGAGCAAACTTCTGGCGCAACAGTAATCATACCAATTTCATTCCTACCAAAATCTATAATCGCTTTCACTTCATCCAGTGAGGGTGAATGAATAACCGCTTCGTTATGTGCGCCTTTTTTAATGGGGTTGATCCATGGACCCTCTATATGTAAACCCATACAGCCCTTGCCACCAAAGCTTTTATAATCCTTCACCGCTTTAATAGCAGCCATAATGACTTCGTTACTTTGAGATGCAATGGTGGGCTGAAAGTACGCAGCACCACCTGCAATACAATAATCATATATTTTTTGAATGGTGTCTGCTTCAGGAAATTCAGAAAGCAATTTCCCCCCCGCGCCATAAATCTGTAAATCAATTAATGCAGGCACCACTAATGGGTAAGCATTTTGATGATCGTAGTTTTCTTTTTTTATAGCACTAATTTTCCCATCTGTAATTTCAATTACCGCTTCGGTCATCCAACTATTACCAGTAAATAATTCTTGTGCAGAAATTAGTTGAGTCATAATATTTATTAAAGCTTCGTAAAAATTTTATTGAATCACAAAAAAATCTGCGTCTTTCCAAAAAGGAAATTGTGTTCTTGTGTGGTCAATTTCTTCTTTTTGTAATTGAATATGAAATACATCTTCTTCATGCGCAGAGTGATATAAGACCTCTCCTAGAGGTCCCACCACCATTGAGTCTCCACTGTGTGCAATATTTTTACCATCTAATCCCACTCTATTCACACCAATCGTAAAACATTGGTTTTCTATAGCTCTTGCAGTTAACAAAGTTTTCCAAGCATGGTTTCTTTTTTCTGGCCAATTAGCAACATACAATAACACATCATATTCTTTTTCTGTCTCCTCGTTTAATTGTTGTCTAGCCCAAACAGGAAAACGTAGATCATAACAAATTTGTAAATTAATTTTCCATCCTTTCACACTCGCAATTAATCTTTTATTACCTGCAGTATAATGTTGGTCTTCTCCAGCAAAAGCAAACAAGTGCCTTTTGTTATAATATCCTAATTGTCCATTAGGTAATACCCAAACCAATCTATTGTAATATTTTCCACCATCTACAATAATTAAAGAACCAGTAATGATGGCTCTTTTTTCTTCAGAAAGTCTTTTCATCCAATCAATGGTAGGACCTTCCATGGTTTCTGCAAACTTTTCAGGTTGCATGCTAAAGCCGGTATTGAACATTTCAGGAAGTACAATGATTTCCGTATACTCTTCGATATTCTTAATCTTTTGAGATAGCATATCCAAGTTAGCCGCCTTATCCTCCCAATGTAATTGGGTTTGTATAATAGTAAAACTTAAAGTAGACAATGTGTTGGGTTTTCCTTTCACTAAAGATACAAAAAACCTATCGCTAGCTTCTATCTTAGGCTTTCTTGTTCAATTTTTGAAGAATTGGTTGAATTAGCTGTGGTTCAAACCCTCTTTGGTATAAAAAAGCCTGCGTTTTTGCCATTTTTGACAAACCCCTTTCGCCCTTTAGGGTATTCCATTTTTTGGTTGCCAATGTTTCAAGGGTTTTTTCATAAGCATCTAGGTCGATGGATTGCAAAGCTTTTTTGATATTGTAAGCGCTTACTCTTTTTTGCTTCAGTGCATGGTTAATTTTCACTTTGCCCCAGCCCTTTATCCTAAAATGTCCACCCGCAAACTGAATGGCAAAACGTTCTTCGTTTAAAAAATTTTCTGAAATCAAATCGGATAGTATTTCCTCTACTTCATCCTTGGTCATTCCATACTCATACAACTTATCACGCACTTCCTGTTGCGCCCTTTCTTGATAGGCACAAAATCTTCTAATGCTAAGCCTTGCCTGTTCTTTTCCTAGTCGCTTTTTTTCCATTAAAAATGTAGATAAGTCTTGCTAAAATAGCTTTTTAATCTTAACAAATTGCATTAGTTTCGTCATCATAATTAGGGCTTGATTTTGTACCCCAAACAGGCCAACCCAAT
>CANHUW010000095.1 GCA_947463975.1 Bacteroidota bacterium | reverse complement strand
CCAGCAGATTCAACATTTACATATCCCGCTTGTGCTACTTTTTCTAAAGTGGCTCTTGCATCTTTCATCATTGCATCACGAACTGTATATAATGCTAAACCTCCGAAAGGCTTATCTGGTTGAACTGTTTTGTTAATTGGTTTAAAAGCTATTAAGGTTAGCGCAATAAAGGCAGAAAACACTAAAGAGGCTTTTAATAAGTGGTTTGTTTTCATAGCAAGCAATTGTTTATTATTAGTAGTTGTTTGAGCATTGAATTTACTGAATTTGATATAAATATGTATTAAAATGCTGAAGTTTTATTTGACTGGTTTGAAATCGTTTTAAAAGCTAAGCAATTTGAACAATTTACAGCGGCACTTGTTTATTATACATTAACATTATTAATTCATCATGTCCCGATCGGCATCCATCATTTTTCCCCATCAACTCTTTAAAGACAACCCAATTGTTCAAAAAGGAAGAAAGGTGTATTTAGTTGAGGAAACGCTCTATTTTAAGCAGTTTCATTTTCACCAACAAAAGATTGTTTTGCATAGGGTAAGTATGAAATTTTATGAAGATTATTTGATAAAGAAAGGCATGGAGGTGAATTACATTGAGCATCAAAATAAAGAGGCAGATTGTTCTATCTTAATAGCGACTTTAGCCAAAAAAGGAATTACCTCAATTTATATAACAGATGTGGTAGATAATTGGTTAATGAAGAAAATATACACTTCATGTAAAAAAAATGAAATTAAAATTCATATAATTAATACTCCTTATTTTTTAAATAGTATGATGAGTGTTGATGAATATTTCAGCAAAAGAAAAACATATTTTCAAACAGATTTTTATACTTGGCAAAGAAAAGAACGCAAGATACTTTTAGAAAAAGATGGTAAACCTGTTGGAGGCAAATGGACTTATGATGCCGAAAATCGAATGAAGTTTCCTAAAAAAGAATTAGTACCATTACTCCCAAAAATTAAAGAAGATAAATACACAATTGAAGCTAAGGCATATACCAAAAAATACTTTTCAAATCATGTTGGAAATATTAATGAAGCACCCCTATTTGTATACACATTCAAGGACGCCGAAAATTGGTTAGATGACTTTTTACAAAATAGATTTGAAAATTTTGGCATTTATGAAGATGCAATAGTCGCAAAAGAAACTGTATTGTATCATTCAGTATTAAGCCCCATGTTAAATATTGGCTTACTTACACCAAAACAGATTATTGATAAAGCCTTAGCCATTGGACAAGAAAAAAATATACCCTTAAATTCATTAGAAGGTTTTATTAGGCAAATTATTGGATGGAGAGAATTTATAAGAATTGTATACGAAAGAGAAGGAAGCAAACAACGCACCACTAATTATTGGAAATTTAAACGAAAAATACCTGCAAGTTTTTGGACTGGTACAACTGGCATACCTCCCATTGATCAAACCATTCAAAAGATATTAGCAACTGGCTACTGCCATCATATTGAAAGGTTAATGGTGCTAGGTAATTTTATGTTATTATGTGAATTTGATCCAGATGAAGTGTATCGATGGTTTATGGAAATGTTTATTGACGCCTATGATTGGGTGATGGTTCCCAATGTATACGGCATGACCCAATTTGCAGATGGTGGATTAATGACCACCAAACCCTATATCAGCGGAAGCAATTATTTAATGAAGATGAGTGATTACGAAAAAGGAGACTGGCAAGCAATATGGGATGGATTATTTTGGAGATTTATGCATGAACACAGAGACTTCTTCTTAAAGAACCCAAGATTAGGCATGCTAGTAGGTACATTTGATAAAATGAGTGATGTAAAGAAAAAAGCACATTTACAGAACGCCAATCAATTTTTAAAAAAGATCGATCATGAAAAAATCTAATCATCTTCATTTCCCCACAACATACGAAAAGGTATTAGAAAGAGTCAATGCCATTGATCCAATCAAATATGCCAAAACCAGAAATTATATCAATGGCCAAATAACTTACTTATCTCCATATGTCTCTAGAGGAGTGATATCCACCAAACAGGTAATGGATAAAATAATAGAGAAACAATATCCCTATCCAGCAATTGAAAAGATAATTCAAGAACTGGCTTGGCGCGAATATTTCCAAAGAGTATGGCAATTCAAAGGTTCTCAAATCTGGGAAGATTTAAAACAAGATCAACAAAAGGTAGTACATCATACAATGCTTGAAGCTATTCAGCAAGCTCAAACAGGTATTGAAAGTATTGATCTTGCCATCCATGGATTGTATGAAATAGGCTATATGCATAATCATAGCAGAATGTATATAGCTTCTATCGCATGTAATATAGGGAAAGCATATTGGCTCACGCCTTCTAAATGGATGTATTATCATTTATTAGATGGAGATATTGCAAGCAATAATTGTAGTTGGCAGTGGGTTTCTGGTGTCTTCTCTAGCAAGCAATATTTTTGCAATCAAGAGAATATCAATAAGTATACTTTCTCCAAACAGCAAAATACCTTCTTGGATAAACCTTATGAGCAATTGATCAATATGGATATTCCTAATGCTTTAAGAGATACGACTAAGCTAGATTTAAAAACAAACCTGCCTACATCTAATACCCCAAATATTGATACAGAAATTCCTACTTTAATTTATAACTCATATAATTTGGATCCCTATTGGAGAAAAGATGAAAATGTAAATCGAGTGTTATTATTAGAGCCTTCTCATTTTAATCAATACCCTGTAAGTGACAAGGTGATTCAGTTCATCATTGACCTATCAAAGAATATAGAAGGCATACAAATATTTGTAGGAGAGATAGAAGAAATAAAAAAATTATACAAGACAGATAATTTATGGGATGATCAAAAAATAATCTCTAAGGAACATCCTGCATTTACTTATTACCTTGGTATCAAGGACCAAAGAGATTGGATGTTCCCAGAAGTAACAGGATATTATCCTTCCTTTTTTAGTTTTTGGAAGAAAGCGGAAAGAAGTTTTAGAAAACTTTTAAAATAGCATTAAATTAGCAACCACCCTTTACAGGTATACGCTTGTATAATAATTTGCCATCTCTTTCTACATAATCACCAGCAACTATTGGATAAGCATATTTGGGGGCGTGAGATACACTATGGCTCTTAATTGTAATCTTGTCATTCACTTTTAAGCCACGAATTTGATCAAAATCATTCTTAAGATCAGGGCCAAAAGAAAGTATAAAATCTTCGTCTTTGATTCTTACCATTATTCCAAAACCCAATCTTGAACCAGCTGGTAGAGTTAAAGAAGTGACAATAGCTTCCATGTTATCAAATGCTCTAATTGACTTTCTTATTCTTGATTCACTAGCATATACTTTTTTACCTGCAGCAGATGATTCCCATTTCTTGAAGAACAAGCCCTCAGAAGTAGCTTCCCATTTTTTCAATGCTGCTTTTTTGTCGTATTTTACTTCATTATTAGCAAAAACAAAACTGCTAATAATAAGCAGCGGCAAAATCAGTATATAATTGAGTTTTTTCATTTCTTTTGTTGTTGATTTATTTTCGTTTTTTAGTATAACGATCAAAAGACATTAAAGTTACAATACGAAAGTATCCATTATTTAGCAATTTTTGCTCGCTTTCAACGAAAGAAACCACTATAATGTTAAGATTGAGTATCTTACAATTAGGAAATTAAAGGGTTGAACTTCCTGTCAATTTGCTGGATGTTTATTTTTCATTCAAGCCAATGCCAAATCCGAACATTGCTGCTACTAAAGCAAGGTGTACAATCAAAACTACCTTTTGCCAATTGGGTCTATCATTCCATTTTTGTTCTGGATTGAATGGGTCAAATGCCAAACCAATACCTAGAGAAGCTGCAGCTTGCATATAGTCTTTAGAAATCACTGCTTGGAATAAGCCTAATAATAAAAAGCCGATATAGAGATACTTGCTGAAAGGTGCGTTCATTTGAATCTGTTTATATAAAAACAAATTTAAAAAATTTACATTGAATTAAAAAGCCATCATTTCTGATGGCTTGTCCAGTATGGCTCCCCTTAGAGACGAAAGATGCAACGATAATGCGATGATTGAGTATATGACAATCAAGAACGGATTAAAAATTATTTTAACCCTTTCTTGATTGCAAGGCCAATTTGACCCGAATGATAGGAGTTATGATATAGAATATGGGCAAACAATTTTGCTTTAGACACAGCTCCAAAAAATGGTGTATCAATTATTTCTGACCAACCTGCATTTGAAGTACTTTCTATAATGTCTTCTAGCATTTTATAGCCTTTTTCTAATAATTCTTTACTTTCCTCAAAATCTTTGCCTTGACCCTCATCTTGTTGCCCCATTGTAGTATTTTGAATCTCACATGGCATCCCGAAAAAATAACCGAATAATAGCATTGTCTCTCCTATATGCCTGTAAATAAAACCCACAGAAGAGGTTTGTTCATTTAATTTTTTAGAAATATTCTCTTTATCAATCATATTCAAAGAAAAACTATTAGAGAGAATATTTTGTGCCAAAAGGTCTTTGAAAATTTCTTTCATAACTATAATAATTATGATTTTATACAAATAAAAAAGATTACACTATAAAAGTATAACCTTTTTATCAAAATCGCACCTCCTTAGAGACGAAAGATGCAACGATAATGCGATGATTGAATACATCACTATTAGGAAATTGAAGGGTTGAACTTCTTGAAATTTTTTCAATTTTCAATGATGGTCTTTAAATAGGCTAGATAGACTTCTCCTCTTCGTTCTGCAAAGAAATCTAAAAGTAAGACAAGGCTTGATTGAATAAACAGACCTAATCCAATTCCATTCAATAGCAAATTTTGCCTAAAACCATACATTAGGATAATACCAACTACTATCAAAGTGATTTCAGTATACCTAAAAATTACAAAATTTCGCATCACAGCTTCCATCCTAGGAATTTCTTCTTTCTGTATCATTTCATTTTTTTCAGATAAGTAAGTCTCAACTCTTATTATATCCTTGGGACTTCGATATATTAGAGTTACCCCCACTGCTATTTCTAAAAAAGAAACCAAAAGAAAGGGAATGGCAACTCCTTTTAGAAAAGATGTTTTGAGAATAAAAAGGAATGATATGGCTATAGCTAATCCTAAAATTCCCAAACCCAAAAACAAAAAACTCTCTAACTTTTCACCAGTAAAATATTTAACAATTGGATTCATATGTTACAATTTGAAAAACTTTTTATTCATTTTGAATAAGAAGCCATACCCGAATAACTTATTCAATAGATTGTATAGTTTGGCGTCTTTTCCTGCCATATACCTTAACCTATTTGTTCCATCTGTTGCTGCCTCATAAATAACTTCAGTAACAACATTTGTAGATGAGGCATTCTTAATCATCTGCGGAAAAGCTGTCATAATTTTACCAACAATACTTTGATAGGCACTCAAATTTTCATCATTATTAAAATCAAAAGAACGGCCTGCAAAATCTGTGGCAATTGCCCCGGGCTCAATAATTTTAACTTTACCCCCAAATTCTTCTACCTCATATCTTAATGACTCAGATATACCTTCAACTGCGAATTTTGTTCCGTGATATAATGAGCCCAACGGGAAAGTCATTTTACCACCCATTGAGGAAACATTCATTATAATTCCTTTTTTATTTTCTCTAAAATGAGGTAGAATCGCTCTTGTTACATCCAAAAGTCCAATAACATTGGTATTAAATTGACGTAAAATCTTTTCTCTTGGAAAAGACTCTAATGGGCCGTAAGCACCATATCCAGCATTGTTGAGCAATACGTCAATTCCTCCAAACTTTTCAATCCCCCTGCTTATTGCTTGATTGATTGATTCCAAATCCAAAACATCAAGTTTCGTCACAAAAACATTCTCCAAACTAATCAATTCGGTTTCGTTTTCAGGATTTCTCATTGTTGCAACAACATTCCATCCATTTATTTGAAAATATTTTGCAGTCTCTTTCCCTATACCACTGCTTGCGCCTGTAATAAAAATTGTTTGTCTCATTGTCGAATTATTTGTTTGAGTCACAAACATATTGTCTTAATTTTAAACCCACAACAGTAGAGTATAGTCTATAGTTAATATTTATTTTTCAACACACTATATTTGTGATATGTTAATAAACGAGCTATCCAAAAAAACAGGAGTTTCAACTCACACCATTCGCTTTTATGAAAAGTCGGGGTTAATAGAGGGTAAACAAGATGAATCCGTCAAATCGAATAATTACTTTCATTATGACGAAGTAACGATTGAGAAACTTGAATTCATAAGTGATGCCAAATCGGTGGGATTTACCATAAAAGAAATAGGTCAAATCATTGATGCCTGGTACAACAGGAAATACAACAAGAAACAAAAACTTGAAATTTTGGATGACAAGTTGCTTTCTTTGGAACAGAAGCTGAAGGAGATTAAAGAGATGAAGAAACAGATACTTCAGTTCAAGGATGACGTGTTAAATGATAGGTGCTAAGATTATTATATAAAAGGGTCATACTATCAAT
>CANHUW010000094.1 GCA_947463975.1 Bacteroidota bacterium | reverse complement strand
TTAGGCATTCAACATTTAAATTATTAGAACTATTGGAACCTCTTTCTGCATTAAAAGATCGTAAAAAATCTCCGACTCAATTAACACGTAGTAGTAAAATTTTCAAAACCATTATCGCGGCTATCCAAGATAAAAAAGGCGAGAACATTCTTAGTTTAGATCTAAGAAAGGTGCACGAAGCCGTGGCTGATTTCTTTATTATTTGCGAAGCAAATAACGCCCCTCAACTAAAAGCTATCATAGATAACATCGATTACGAGGTGAAGACCAAGTGCGATGAATTGCCTTATAAAACAGAAGGTAAGACTGCAGCTCAATGGATTTTAATTGATTATATCAATATTGTGGTGCATGTGATGCATCCTGATGCTAGAAAGTTCTACCAATTGGAAGAAATGTGGAGTGACGCTGATAGCAAATTACACGACCTCTAAACTTATTTTTACTTTACTTGTTTATAGAAGTACTTAAAGCATTACAATGATACCTGAAAATAAACCGAAAAACGGAGGACCTAAATTACCCAAATTCAATATTTATTGGATTTATGGCTTAATCGCCTTGTCTTTATTGTCTGCGCGTTTCTTCCAAATAGCGCCAGATGTGGCAACACTTTCTCACAACGAGTTTGTGAAGTTGATGGCGAGTGGTGACGTAGAAAAATTTGTTAAAATTGAAAACAAAAAAACAGTTCGTTTTTATATCAAACCTGATAGTGTTCAGAAAGCGTTTTATGTTCAAAAGTTCAAACAAAAATTAGCAAAAGAAAAAGTTAAAGGAAATTATTTATTTGAATACAAAGTGGACAGTTGGGATTCTTTTAATAAAGAATTGGAAGCGATTTATACAAAGTATGCAGTGGTGGATATGCCAGATAGTTCTGCTGTTGAAGAGAACGATTGGTTTGGTCCCATTGCAAACACCGTGTTTTCTTTAGTGTTAATTGTAGTGGTTTGGGTTTTAGTGATGCGCAAGATGGGCGGTGGCGCTGGTGGCAGCGGTGGCCCAGGTGGTATCTTTAATGTGGGAAAATCTAAAGCGACTTTATTTGAAAAAGGGGGCACTAAAGTAAATATTACTTTCTCTGATGTAGCTGGTTTAGAAGAAGCGAAAGAAGAAGTAATGGAGATTGTAGATTTTTTAAAGCATCCTAAAAAATATACTGCGTTAGGTGGTAAGATTCCTAAAGGTGCTTTATTGATTGGCCCTCCAGGTACTGGAAAAACTTTATTGGCGAAAGCCATGGCGGGTGAAGCCCAGGTTCCTTTCTTTAGTTTAAGTGGATCTGATTTTGTGGAGATGTTTGTAGGTGTGGGTGCTAGCCGTGTGCGTGATTTGTTCAAGCAAGCTAGAGAGAAAGCGCCTTGTATTATTTTTATTGATGAAATTGATGCGATTGGTCGTGCTCGTGGTAAGAATGCTATGATGAGCAATGACGAGCGTGAAAATACATTGAACCAATTACTAGTAGAGATGGATGGATTTGGTGGCGATACCGGTATTATTATTTTAGCTGCAACCAATCGTCCTGATGTATTGGATAGCGCTTTATTAAGACCAGGAAGATTTGACCGTCAGATTTCTATTGATCGTCCTGATGTAAAAGGTAGAGAAGAAATTTTCAAAGTGCATTTAGGACCAATCAAAGTTTCTGAAAGTTTAGATATTCATAAGTTGGCCGAGCAAACTCCAGGTTTTGCTGGTGCGGATATTGCGAATGTTTGTAACGAAGCCGCTTTGATTGCTGCTCGTAAAGGTAAAACAGGCGTTGAGATGAAAGATTTCCAAGACGCTATTGATAGAGTGATTGGTGGATTAGAAAAGAAGAATAAAATTATTTCCAAAGATGAGAAAGAAGTAATTGCATACCACGAAGCAGGACACGCAATTTGTGGTTGGTTCTTAGAACATGCTTATCCTTTATTAAAAGTAACGATTGTTCCAAGAGGTACTGCTGCTTTAGGGTATGCGCAATACACTCCTAAAGAACAATACTTATATACCATTGAGCAATTAACAGATCAAATGTGTATGACATTGGGTGGTCGCGCTGCAGAACAAATTTTCTTTGGTAAAATTTCTACAGGAGCTTCTAACGATTTACAACAAATTACTAGAATGGCTTACTCCATGGTAACCACTTATGGTATGAATGATAAGATTGGTAATGTAAGTTTCTATGATCCTTCACAAGAAAATAGTTTCCAAAAACCTTTTAGCGAAGAGACTGGAAAAATTATTGATGAAGAAGTGCGTAAGATGATTGACGCTGCTTATCATAGAACATTAGATTTATTACAATCTAAAAAAGAAGAAGTAGAAAAATTAGCACAAGCATTGTTGACAAGAGAAGTGTTACATAAATCAGATGTGGAAGAATTAATTGGTAACAGGCCTTTTGAAGAAAAAACTACCCTTGAAGTTTCAGAAGCAGAAAGTTTTGCTCCAACTGAAACTACTGTGGATAGTGCGAATGCGGCTGATATAATTGATACAGCGAATGCGACTATTGATGCAGCAGATGCTGCTGGTAATAATGAATAATATTTCTAATGGAATCACAAGGTTCAAGAAATAAAATATTAAACAAGATTAAGCAGGCTTTAAAAGAGCCTGTTGCAGTACCTTTCCCTGAACAGGTTTCTGATGCACCTATTTTTCTTCCTACAGAAGAGGAGTTAACCATTGGTTTTGCAGAAAAATTCACCGAGCTATTAGGCAAATTTGTGTACTGCGCAGATGAAACTGAATTAGTAGATCAGTTAACCAAACTTATTCATTCCCAAAATTGGACCAAGGTATATTCAAGAGAAGCAGGTTGGTTGGATGACATGAAAGAATACAATTTTGACCCTATCAATACGGACGATTTAGATAGTTGTGATGTGGCCATTACTTTGTGCGATCATTTAATTGCAAGAACAGGCACCATTGTTTTAAGTACGAATCAATTAAGTGGCAGAACTTCTAGCGTGTATGCACCTATTCATATTTGTATTGCGTATACACATCAATTGGTATTTGATATAGCAGATAGTCTTCAATTATTCAAAAATGAAGAAGCACATTTGCCTAGTATGATCAGTTATGCAACGGGTCCAAGTAGAACCGCAGACATTGAAAAAACATTGGTAGTAGGCGTGCATGGTCCAAAAGAAGTATATTGCTTCTTAGTAGATAAGGCTACTGATTAAATTATTTAAATCCACTTTCATGGAATTGGCTGCTGGTAAAAAAATTTATTTTCTTTCTGATTTTCATTTAGGTGCCCCTAATGAAAAAGCCAGTAGAGTTCGTGAAGACCATATTGTTCGTTTTTTACAATCCGCTAAAGAAGATGCTGCTGCTATTTTTATTGTTGGTGACATCTTTGATTTTTGGTTTGAATATAAAGAAGTGGTGCCTAAAGGCTTTGTGCGTTTATTAGGCTGTTTAGCTGCTATCAATGATGCTGGTATTCCTATTCATATTTTTACAGGTAACCATGATTTATGGATGCAGGATTATTTAACCAAAGAAATTGGTGCATCTATTTATTTTTCTGCAAAAGAATTTTCTTTTTCTGGTAAACAATTTTTTGTGGCACATGGTGATGGATTAGGCCCTGGAGATGAAGGCTATAAATTCTTAAAGAAAATATTTACCAATCCAATTTGCAAGTGGTTGTTTAGATGGTTGCATCCGGATTTGGGTATTCGATTGGCTAATTTTTTCAGTAGTCAAAGTAGAATTAAAACAGGCAGCGCTGATGAAATATTTTTAGGAGAGGACAAAGAATGGTTGATAGTCTATACTAAAGAATTGGTTCAAACAAATCATGCAAACTACTTTATTTTTGGACATCGCCATTATCCATTGGATTTAAAAATCACAGACACTGCTAGGTATATTAATTTAGGGGATTGGATTAGATCCAATACCTATGCGGTTTTTGATGGCAATGATCTTCAACTTAAAAAATGGGAAGCATGAACCTAAACGATGTTTTCTTAAATAATACTATTAAAAGCTATTTGATTGTACTAGCCATTTTTGTAGTAGCATTCATTGTTAAAAGAATTATCTCTCGTTTTTTTGCTGGCTTGATTTACACTTGGATTGTTAAAAACAATCATGCCGAATTAAAGAAAGCCCAATTACATAGACTGGTAGTACCTATTGAACAATTCTTATTGTTCTTGGTAGCAGTTATTGCTTTATATGAATTGCATTTTCCTGAAGCATGGAACCTGCATGTATTTAAATTAAGTTTTCAGCAAGTAATTGAGTCTACCACCAAGTTGATTTTTATTATTTTACTCATTCGTGTTTGTTTAAGAACCTTAGAATTTATTGCGAAAATTTTAGAAGAGAAAGCAAAATCTACCACGGATCAAAGTGATGATCAGTTGGTATTGTTCTTTAGGGATTTCTTTAAAGTGATCTTATACATCATTGGGGCTTTGCTCATCTTGCACTATGTTTTTAATGAAAACATTGGCAACCTAGTAACCAGCTTAAGCATTGTGGGTGCAGCGATTGCCTTATCTATGCGCGAAAGTTTGGAAAATATTATTGCTTCATTTATTATCTTTTTTGATAAACCTTTTTCCGTTGGCGATATGGTAAAAGTCAACAATTTCTCAGGCACTATTGAAAAAATTGGCCTGCGTAGCACGCGTATTCGTACCCAAGAAAAAACATATATCTCTGTTCCCAATAAACAGATGGTGGATAATATTGTTGACAATATTAGTTTAAGATCGGAGCGTAAATTTGAAATGGATATTCAGTTAAGTGTTCATACGCCTGCATCAGCTATCAGTGCTTTTACAGATCATTTTAGATCATTTATCAAACAACAATCAGGGGTTATTAATACAGTTGTTGTATTAACCGATGCAGGTAAACAAGCACATATTATTCATGCTGAAGTATATGTAAGTATGGATTTAGATATTACTGCATTTCAAACAATTAGAGAGCGTATTAATCTTGAAGCGATTCAATACGCTAATCAGCATCAAATTCAATTTGCTGAATTGTAATTGATTTATTGTACTTTTTTGGAACTAGTGACGAATGGAGACTTGTATTACAAACTTTCTTTTAGATGCGTCAAGAAGCTCTTTAAATTCTTTAAACTATTCAATAAAGCCATATCCTTATCTGCTTTTTCTTTATTGTTTTTCAAATAAGTTTTAGCACCGTCTATTGAATATTTTTTCTCTCTCAATAAGAAATAAATTTGTTTTAAGAATTCAATATCCTGGGATCTAAATAAACGATCTCCCTTTCTTGTTTTACGTGGCTGTAATTGTTTGAATTCTTTTTCCCAGTATCTAATCAATGAAGTGTTTACATTAAACCAAGTAGCTACTTCTCCAATAGGGTAGTATAATTTTTTTGCTAAAATTTCTGCACTTGGTACTTGTAATTTTTCCATGTCACCTTCCATGGATGCGAAAGATTTTCTACCTCTTTTTTGAATGCCTGCATTGGTTTTATAATGCATACTGGTTCTTGAAACAGTTGGGAGAGGCTCCTCTACAACCAATTTGTTTCTTTCTTCTCTTGTAGTTGCTTTAGCGGAAGATTTTGATTTTCTGAGACTTTTAGTACTTGCTGGAGCCGCGATATGCACCGGTTGTGGGGTATCGTTTCCAAATAAATCTAATTGCTGCAAGTGTTTAGCCATATTTCAAAGTTACTATACAATTCTTTGACAGATAACCATCAAAGAGATTGGTGGATAAATTGTTAAGTATAGCGTAATTTTGCTGATGCGCATTTTTATTGTTTCTAAAGCTGCTTGGAATATTCCAACATTATTAGTGGATCAAACAGTGACTGATATTGTTGCATCAGTGAATGATTCAACTACTGCAGAAATAATAGTTGTAGCTGAGGGTTTTAGCTCCATACTGCCTCCTGGCGCTACTTTAATGGGTACAGAAGAGGCAGAAGCACTTTTGTTAAGCTCGGACAATGCATCTATTGTTCACTTTGGCACTCCTTTAAAAGGAGCCGAATCTTTTACACAATATTTTTTGGACCTAACTGCGCCTAAACAGTTGGTAGATGGATGGATCGCCAATTGGTTAGCTCAAATGGACTACAAAAAAATTGTCAAAAAGGCTAAAGCTGTATATAGTTATATTGATTTACCTGCACTTCATTTACCAAGTTACGAATGGTCAGATTTGGCATTGGCTAAATCGCACAATTCCAATGGCGACAGTTATTTTATGGTTTTCGCATCACTTCCAGAGATAGTGGGTATTTTAAAAGAGTTTTCTATTTTCAAAAAATGGCAACAAACCAGTATGGCTATTTTATTTGTTTGTAAAGACCCCAAAGAAATGCAGCAAGCTGAACAATTGATTAAAGGGTATAAATTCAGAAATGCGGTCTTCTTTAAAACACTTGAAAGTGTTGCATTAATTGATTTTGCTGCCGCTTATGTCAGTATTTGGAGCACCTATCTACCTTACTATACTCGTATGATTCAATGGGCTACAGGGTTCGGTTTGCCTATCTTATTGAATAGTCAAACCAATTGGCCAATTGCTTATACCAAGTCGGGTGAATGCTTTGATTTTACTGAATTACAGGGGCTATCGAATCATT
>CANHUW010000093.1 GCA_947463975.1 Bacteroidota bacterium | reverse complement strand
TTTTAGAAGGGAAGAAAATAGCCACCAGCTATCCAGTTATTGTACAGGACTATTTGGATAGAAATAATGTCAAAGCGGAGATTCATGAAATTAGTGGAAGTGTCGAAATTGCGCCAGGTATAGGGCTGGCAGACGTGGTTTGTGATTTAGTAAGTAGTGGCTCTACCTTATTTATGAATGGGTTAAAAGAAACGGAAACTATTTTACAATCTCAAGCAGTTTTAATTAAAAGAAAATCGTTGAGTGCTGAGGCAAACTTAATATTAGAAAGTTTATTGTTTAGAATTGAATCAGTAAAAAAGGCTAAGAAAAATAAATATGTTTTATTGAATGCCCCTAATGATCAGTTGTCAAAAATTATTGCTTTATTGCCAGGTATGAAAAGTCCAACGGTGCTTCCATTAGCTTCTCCTGGTTGGAGTAGTGTTCATAGTGTTATTGCAGAAAGTGATTTTTGGGAAATTATAGAGCAATTAAAAGCAGCAGGGGCTGAAGGCATTTTAGTTATTCCAATTGAAAAAATGATATTATAAAATGAATCTTATAATCAATCCGCCAAGAAAAGAATGGCCTGGTATTTTACAAAGACCAGTGTTTGATGCTAAAAGCTTATTGCCTATGGTGCAAGAAGTATTAGACGCTATTCAGGAGAAGGGAGATGAGGCGGTTAAGGCTTATACGCTTTCTTTTGATCAAGTGAATTTATCTTCCATACAATTGAATGATGATCAAATTAATCAAATTGCTTCTACTATAGATAGTCAAGTAAAGAAGGCGATAGAAGTAGCTAAAATAAATATTGAAAAATTTCATCAAACTCAATTACAAAAAGTAGAAAAAATAGAGACCATGCCTGGGGTATGGTGTTGGAGGAAATCTGTTGGTATTGAAAAAGTGGGTATTTATATTCCAGGTGGAACTGCTCCACTTTTTTCAACAGTTTTAATGTTGGGTATACCAGCCAGAATAGCAGGTTGTAAAGAAATTATTTTATGCACTCCACCCGATAAAGATGGCCAGATACATCCTGCAATTGCATTTGCTGCACAATTAATTGGTATCAAAAATATCTATATGATTGGTGGAGTACAAGCCATTGGTGCAATGGCTTTTGGAACAGAATCGGTCCCTAAAGTACATAAGATTTTTGGCCCTGGGAACCAGTACGTAACTGCGGCTAAACAATTGGTTCAACAGTATGGTGTTGCTATAGATATGCCTGCTGGTCCAAGTGAAGTATGTGTTTGGGCAGATGAAACAGCAATTCCTTCTTTTGTAGCTGCTGATTTATTATCCCAAGCAGAACATGGTGCAGATAGTCAGGTTTTACTCGTAGCTAGCGAAGAAAAAATTGTTGAACAAATTAAGCAATCTTTGAATCAACAATTACTTCTCTTGCCAAGAAAAGCATTTGCTGAAAAGGCATTGGCTAATTCTAAAGCAATAGTGATACAGGAAGCTGAAGTAGCTTTAGAATTAATCAATGAATATGCGCCAGAACATTTAATTTTATCCATTCAGCATGCAGAAATGATGGCTGAAAAAGTTTGGAATGCTGGATCGGTATTTATTGGCAATTATTCTCCTGAGTCTGTAGGTGATTATGCAAGTGGAACCAATCATACTTTACCTACCAATGGGTATGCAAAAGCCTATAGTGGGGTTAGTCTAGATAGTTTTGTGAAGAAGATTACTTTTCAGCAATTAACAGAAAGAGGGTTAACGAATATTGCTCAAACCGTAATGGATATGGCTAAAGCAGAAAGTTTAGACGCACATGCAAAAGCGGTACAAATAAGAGTAGATAACATCAACAATAACAAATAAGCAATTATGGCATTTGATATTTTAAAAGTGGTGAGACCTAATATTGCAAAATTGAAACCATACTCATCTGCAAAAGATGAATATAGTGGGGAAGCAACAGTTTTATTGGACGCCAATGAAAATGCATTGGGTTCTCCTTTGACTAAATGGTATAACAGATATCCTGATCCTTATCAAAAGCAAGTAAAGGATAAAATTTCTTTTATTAAGCAGGTCCCAGTCAACCAAATTTTTCTGGGAAATGGTAGTGATGAAATTATTGCTTTATTATTCACGGCTTTTTGTGAACCTGGGAAAGACAATATCATTATTTGCCCTCCAACCTATCCAATGTATGAAGTGAATGCCAACATTCATAATATCGAAATCCAATCAGCGCCTTTACTACCGGATTTTCAATTAAATATTGCCCACATTGAACAGTTGGTTAATGCGAATACTAAAATTATTTGGATTTGCTCTCCCAATAATCCAACGGGCAATTCACTGGATAGAATTGATATAGAAACTGTGTTGAATCATTTCAACGGATTAGTTGTTGTAGATGAAGCGTATATTAATTTCTCGAAGCAAAAATCTTTTTGTCAATCATTAATAGATTATCCTAATCTAGTAGTATTGCAAACATTGAGTAAAGCTTGGGGTTTAGCAGGATTAAGGCTAGGTATGGCTTTTGCTAGTGAAGCAATTGTGGGGTATTTAAATAAAGTCAAAGCCCCCTATAATATAAATCTACCAGCACAAGAACTCACTTTAAAAGCATTAGAAGAAGTAGGACAGGTAAATGATATGATTCAAGAACTGGTTCAATTAAGAATTGCCTTGGCAGGTGTATTTGAAGAAATGCCTATGGTAGAAGCGGTATACCCTTCAGATACGAATTTCTTGCTCATTAAAATCCCCAATGCTACAAAATTGTATCAATTCCTACTCGCTAAGGGAATTGTGGTAAGAGACCGTTCCAATTTACCTAATTGTGCCGATACTTTGAGAATAACCATAGGTACAGAACAAGAAAATACTGCCTTAGTGGATGCCATGATTGAATGGATGGAACAACAATTAACTTAATTATTTGTTAACTTGCTATATAAACATTGAAAATGAAAAAAATACAAAACCTGTTTTTATTATCCATCATCATGATGGCTTGTACTGTGCACGCACAAGATAATGCTGGATTAAGATTGCCAGCTGGATTTTCAGCTACTTTATTTGCAAACAATATTGGGAGTTCACGACATATCAGCATTACTAAATCTGGTATAGTTTTTGCTAAATTGAATTCTCCAAATAAAGAAGGTAAAGCCATTGTTAGATTAGAAGATGCCAATAAAGATGGAATTGCAGATAAGATAAGCGGATGGGGGAATTATGGTGGAACTGGTATTTATGTGAGAGATAAGCAATTATATGCAAGTTCAGACCAAGGAATATTCTTGTATCAATTAAATGAGCAAGATGAAGTAGTGAATCCAACTGCTCCTAAAGTCATTGTAAAAGATTTAATTGACAGAAGACAACATTCTTCTAAATCTATCACTTTGGATCCACAAGGAAATATTTATGTAAACATTGGTGCTTATTCTAATGCTTGTCAAGAAAAAGATAGAATGCCAGGTTCAAAAGGAATGATGCCTTGTCCTATCTTGGATTCTGCGGGTGGTATTTGGAAATTTGATGGACAAAAAGAAAACCAAGTATATGGTGATGGGAAGCGATATGCTACTGGCCTAAGAAATGTAATTGGTTTGGATTGGAATACACAAACCAATAGTTTATTTGTAACACAACATGGTAGAGATCAATTAAACTCTTTCTATCCTCAGTATTATAGTGACAATCAAAATGCAGAATTGCCTGCAGAAACCATGTATGAAGTAAAAGAGGGTGATGACTGTGGATGGCCATATGTATATTATGATCCTTATCAAAAGAAAAAAATATTATCTCCTGAATATGGTGGAGATGGCAAAAAAGAAGGAGCTCCAAATGCTTTAAATCCAACTATGTCGTTTCCTGCACATATGGCACCAATGTCTTTGTTATTTTATAAAGGAACACAGTTCCCTGAAAAATATCAACAAGGTGCATTTATTGCATTTCATGGTTCTTGGAATAGAGCGCCATTGCCGCAAGAAGGTTATTTTGTAGCTTTTGTAACGTATAAAAATGGTAAACCATCAGGAGCATGGGAAATTTTTGCAAACGGATTTGCAGGTACTGAAATCGTAACAAATCCAAGATTGGCTAAAGCAAGACCTTGTGGATTAGCAGAAGGACCAGATGGTTCATTATATGTTTGCGATGACAACAAAGGCGCCATTTTTAAAATCAGTTTTAATAAATAAGCATGAAGTATTTGATTCATTTTTGTTTCATTGGTCTACTAACTTTTTCTGCAGAAAAAGCTACTGCACAAAATATGGCCAATGGTAAAAAAATTTATGAAACAAGATGTTTGGTGTGCCATCAAGCGGATGGAGGTGGTGTTCCTAATATGAATGCACCATTAGATGCAGCAAGCAATGTGGTGGGTAATGATATAGCTAGATTGGTTAAAATTATTCGAAATGGTTACAACGAAAGAATTGCCTTAGATGGATATTATTATAGCAATGCAATGACAGCCAATCCAGATCTAAAAGATACAGATATAGCGGATGTATTATCTTATATTAGAAATAGTTGGACCAACAAAGCTTCCAAAGTGACTCTTGCGCAAGTGCAGAAAGTAAAAAAGAAATAATGAGACCGATACTTTTTATAGATAGAGATGGCGTGATTTTAGAAGAGCCAAAAGACAATTTTCAAATTGACAGTCTGGATAAAACAATTTTTGTCAAAGGGGCTATTTCTAATCTAAAGAAGATTGCGGAAGAATTTGGGTATTACAAAGTCATGGTTACTAATCAGGATGGTTTAGGGACCGATGCTTATCCTTCTTCTGATTTCGAACCTTATCAATCTTTAATGTTAAGAACACTTGCTGGAGAAGGTTTTGTATTTGACGAGGTCTTTGTTGATAAAAGTTTTGCAAAAGACAATCAACCAACAAGAAAACCTGGTACTGGCATGTTAACTGCTTTATTAAATAATGCGGCCTTTGATTTGGCTAACTCTTATGTGATTGGCGATAGATGGTCAGATATTGCGTTGGCAAAAAATATTGGTTGTAAAGCTATTTATTTGAAGTCTTCCATACACGAATTAACGGCGGAGCAGGAATTGGAATTGAGACCATTTATTGCTTTTGAAACAGATCAATGGAATGCTATTTTTAGTTTTCTAAAAGTAGGCTTAAGAACAGTAGTGCATGAAAGAAATACCAAAGAAACTAAAATTCAAATTGAAATGAATTTGGATGGGAATGGAAATGCACAAATACATACTGGGGTAGGATTTTTTGATCATATGTTGGATCAAATAGCTAGACATGGTGGATTGGATTTAAGGATTCAATGCGAGGGTGATTTGCATATTGATGAGCACCATACTATCGAAGATGTGGGTATTGCTTTAGGGGAAGCTTTTGCAAAGGGTTTAATGGATAAAAGAGGCATGGAACGTTATGGATTTGCATTACCGATGGATGAAGCAGAGGCTAAAGTATTGATTGATTTTGGTGGAAGAAACTGGTTGGTTTGGAACGCTAGTTTTAAAAGAGAGAAAATTGGAGAAATGCCAACCGAAATGTTCTTTCATTTCTTTAAATCTTTTAGCGATGCAGCCAAAGCCAATGTCAATATCAGTTGCGAAGGTGACAATGAGCATCATAAAATAGAAGCTATTTTTAAGGCTTTTGCCAAAGCGATTAAAATGGCGGTTAAAAGAAATCCTTATAGTGATGCATTACCAAGCACAAAGGGTGTGTTATAATGGCTAACATTTGGTAGGGAAGCAATTTTTGAAGGGTTTTTTGGATTTTTTTGTTATTGAAAGCTTAAAAAGAGTAAATTTGCACTGCAATGAAAACAATAAACAATTTTTGGTGGTGGCATACAAACTCCGTTGGGGTATTGTAATGACATAGCCATTATTGTCAACTTATACATAAACCCCGACATCTTTGTCGGGGTTTATTTTTTTAATGAAGAAATCGAGCTGAATGCAAAAAAAGATCATACATACTGAAGTCACTAAATTACTGGCAGATACATATACGCCAGTGGGTATTTATTTGAGATTGAGAGATCGATTTAGAGATACTATTTTATTAGAAAGCACAGATTCACATGCAGCGGAAAATAGTTATTCGTTTATTGCTGTAAATGCAATTGGTGGTATAGAAATATCTTCCATGAACGAAATAGAATACAAGTATCCTCACCAAGAACCAATTAAAGAAACCATTCAAGAAGTTCAATCTGCTCCGGATAGATTATGGACATATATGAAAGAGTATACATTTTCTAGTACTACCAAAGAGGCTAAGTTCGCTCAAGGTTTGTATGGATATACAGCATATGATGCAATTCCATTTTTTGATTCCATTGAATTTAAAGAAGGTTCGCCCATTATTCCATT
The DNA here is from genome assembly GCA_947463975.1 of Bacteroidota bacterium. Lineage (GTDB taxonomy): Bacteria > Bacteroidota > Bacteroidia > Chitinophagales > Chitinophagaceae > Sediminibacterium. Next base: position 301 of record CANHUW010000093.1, on the reverse strand, counting down.
AATGCGCTATAGATTGTATCAATATGTCTTAGCTTTTAATCACTTTAAAGACGAGTTATATATCTGTGAAAATAAAATGGATGGCGTAACATCTGAACTAGCTGCTTTAATTGGGTACATTAAAAATAAAGATGTCCCTCAATATCCTTTTTCATTAGTGGGGAATGAAAGTTCCAATCAAACAGATGATCAATATAGGGAAGCCGTTAAAAAAGGGATTCAGCATTGCTTGAGGGGAGATGTTTTTCAGATGGTATTAAGTAGAAGGTTTCAGCAATCTTTTCAAGGTGACGAATTTAAT
>CANHUW010000092.1 GCA_947463975.1 Bacteroidota bacterium | reverse complement strand
TCGCTCCTGCAGCTAAAGCTTTTACCATATCCCCTGTATAACGAATACCACCATCTGCTATTACAGGAATATTTTTACCTTTTAATGCTTTAGTGGCTTCCATAATAGCAGTTAATTGTGGCACACCTGCACCTGCTACTATTCTAGTGGTACAAATAGAACCTGGCCCAATACCCACTTTTACTGCGTCAGCACCTGCGTTGGCTAATGCTAGTGCACCTTGGGCTGTGGCAATATTACCAGCAATCACTGGTAAGTTTTTAAAATTCTTCTTTAATGATTTAAGTGCCTCAATAACTCCTTTACTATGACCATGTGCACTATCTAATGTAACAATATCTACTCCAACACTTTGTAAAGCTGCAGCTCTATCTAATACATCTTTGGTAATACCTAAAGCAGCGCCTACTAATAAACGACCTATTTTATCTTTGACTGCATTGGGGAAGGCGCTTAATTGTAAAATATCTCTGTAAGTAATTAAGCCAATTAATTTTCCTTGCTTGCTTACCACAGGTAATTTTTCAATTTTATATTGGCGCAAGATTTTTTCTGCTTTTCTTAAATCGGTTCCCTCTGGAGCAATGATCAAATTTTCTTTGGTCATTACTTCGCTTACTTTTCTTTTACGATCTGTTTCAAATCGTAAATCTCTATTGGTTAATATGCCCACTAATTTATTTCCTTTGTCTACAATAGGAATACCGCCAATTTTATTTTCTTTCATTAAGTTTAATGCATCACCAATAGTGGCATTCACTTCTAATGTGATCGGGTCTACAATCATTCCACTCTCACTTCTTTTTACTTTACGCACTTGTTCTGCTTGACGTTCTATACTCATGTTCTTGTGCAAGATGCCAATACCACCTTCACGTGCTAATGCAATCGCTAAACTTGCTTCTGTAACAGTGTCCATTGCAGAAGATAAAATAGGAACATGTAATTTGATATTCTTGGTAAGCTGTGCGTGAATAGTCACATCTGAAGGTAGAATTTCAGAGTAAGCTGGCATTAACAATACATCATCGAAAGTTAAGCCTTGACCAAAAATGCGGGAGTTGTTGGTAGAATTTCTTGTTGCCATAGGCAAAGATAGGGTTTTTAGTCAATTTTTCTGGCATATTGGTTGCCAGCCTGCCTTTCAATAGCCCCATCTAATTCTAAATCAAGCAGTTTTGCTGCCAATAGCGCTGGCTCCAAAGTAAAATGTTCGTGTAAATATGCTTCCTGAACCGGGCTATGGATATCAATGAATTCAATAATTTGTTGGGAGATAGGATCCCCATCAAAGCTCATTGGTTGATTTTGTTTGCGAATTTTTGGCTTTTCTGGAATGGGCCATTGCATGGCTTCTAAAAAATGGATTGGGTCGTGGTACATACTCGCCAAATTGTTTTTTATAAGTGATAAACATCCCCTGCTTTTTGGGTCATTAATTTTTCCTGGCGCTGCAAAAACTTCTCTGTTGAATTTAAACGCAAGGCCTGCAGTAATCATACTACCTCCCTTGGTATCTGTTTCAACAACAATAGTAGCATCTGTTAAACCTGCAACAATTCTATTTCTTTTGGGGAAGTGAAAATGCAAAGGTGAAGTCTTGCTTGTAAATTCCGTAAAAAGACCTCCCTTTTCTAACATGTCAATGGCGAGTTTACGATTTTGTGTAGGATAGATCATGTCCAATCCATGACCCAGCACCGCCCAAGTAGGTAATTTAAAATCAATAGCAGTTTTATGTGCAATGGTATCAATCCCTATTGCTAATCCACTGATGATGCCAATAGGCAAGTGCTGAATGCCTTCTATTAAATCTTTAATGATTGCAAAAGCTTGAAGTGTGTGTGCTCTGGTACCAACAATACTTATTAAATAGGGTAGTTGAAAATTTCCTTTGCCTTTGTGATAAATCAAAAGTGGGGCATCGTCAATATGAATTAATCTATTGGGATAATCTTTGTCAAGAATAGAAATGGCTTTGATAGCATGCTTTGTAATAAAATCAATTTCTCTTTTGGCTATATCTAAAGGCCAGTAGATATGATGTAATGCTTGCGAGGCTTTACAATACTCAAAAACATGTTGAGCACTTCCTAATTGGATTAATATTTTCTTCTTGTCTATTTCATTAATGCTTTTCAATTTTGAAAAAGCAATGAGGTAGATTAATTCATTAATTGAGTTATGTGTATCCATTGCACAAAACTCAGTGTTAAAGTCAAATCAATGGAGCGTATAAATACCTTAAAAAATAATGCGGAAACTGGTTCTTCTATTGAGTGCTCTTCCTGCTTCGGTATTATTAGAAGCAATAGGTAATTTGTCTCCATAACCAATGGTGCTAATTCTATTGGCTTCCACTTGATGATTGATTAGCCATTGTTTAATGGCTTCGGCTCTTTTGGTAGATAGGATGATGTTTTGTGCAGCATTGCCCGTATTGTCTGTATGTCCTTCAATTAGGATAGTTGCTTTTTTTTGTAGTATTAAAAAATTGGCAACACTATCTAATTCACTACCCGTGTATTTAATTTGATCAGAATTAATTTCAAATAAAACCGCGTTGAAATTTTTTGTTTGATTCACAACAACTGTGAAACTAGTAGTATCTTCTTTTATAAATCCTCTGGTGCTTTCTGACAATACCACTTTATAAATATCTAATCCACCTCTTGTATCTGCCCTATCACTTGCCATAAAAGCATCCTGTCCATTGCTTGTAACGCTAATACTACCTTCATTATCAAAAGTATTGATTGGATAACCAAGGTTGATGGGCTTGGACCATGCACCTTCTTTATTTTTTCTACTTACAAAAACATCGGATCCTCCAAAACCAGGCCAGCCATTGGATGCGAAATACAATGTTTGATTGTCTGCATGAATAAATGGAGCTTGTTCGTCTGCAACAGTGTTAATATTGGGCCCCAAATTTTCTGCTTCCTCCCAATATCCTTTTTCATTTTTATAACTTACATAAATATCAATACCGCCATAACCATCTGGGCTATTGCTGCAAAAATACAAAGCCTTGCCGTCGGGACTTATGCTAGGGGCGCTTTCCCAAAAATCCGTATTGATATTTCTTCCCAAGTTTTTGGGGTTGCTCCAACCTGAATCGGTACTGATTACATTATAAATATCATACCTGCCATAACCCATTCCTGGAAAGTCTGCTGCAAAATATAAGGTTTGTTGATCCTTGCTTACACTAGCACTTCCTTTTTTTGCACTGCTATTTAAAGCATCTTTCATTAATTGTGCTTTTGTAAATCCGTCTTTGTTTAAATAACTCACATAAAAATCTTCTCTTTGCCAATTAGCTCTTCGCATAAAAAGCAAAATGCTATCCTGAAAATTAATACTTGGAAAATACTCTGCGTCTTTGCTATTAATACTATCGCCTATATTTTGAATAGTAATTTCTTTTGCTATTGGATACCTTATTGCAAAGCTGCAAGTTTGATAAAGGCTTTCTGCTTTGTCTTTTAGATAAGTGGGCAAGGTATTATTAATAATCATTGGTTGAAGTCTGTCATAGGCTGTTCTGTATTCTCCTTTCATGGCGTATAAACTCAAATACTTCACAATGAAAGGCTTTGCCTCATTACTATCTATGCTCCATGCATTATCAAATGCAAGAATTGCTTGGTCAATTTTTTTTTGTTCAAAAGCCTCTTGAAAAATATTTAATTGTGAAAAAGCAGATTGACCGAAGCTTAGAAAAAGCAAACTAAATAAGGCAATATGCAATTTGCTTGTAAGCATGATTAAGGTACTTGAATATACTTATGCAATTGAGCACTTAATTCCCATTGTGGGTTGGCTTTAATATATTCTATTACAAGAGGAGTTATCTCTGCAGATTTATCCCATTCTGGCTGTAAATATAATTTACAAGAAGGGCTTACTTGTTTAGCATAAGTTTCTGCCCAATCAAAATCGTGTTTGTTAAATACGACCACTTTTAATTCGGAAGCTTTTGAAATATTTTCTTCTAATGGGGCTTTAAATTTTTTAGGGGATAAACAAACCCAATCCCAATTGCCCGACATAGGGCTTGATCCAGAAGTTTCTATATTGGTTTCAAATCCTGCTTCTTTTAAAGCAGTGGTTAATGCATCTAATTGATATAACAATGGTTCGCCTCCTGTTACAATCGCTAGTCTAGCAGGATGTGCTTTAGCTGCATCTATAATTTCTTTGATTGTTAATACAGGATGTTGAGACGCATCCCAACTTTCTTTTACATCACACCAAACACAACCCACATCACAACCAGCTAGTCTAATAAAAAACGCAGCACGACCTTGATGAAATCCTTCACCTTGTAAAGAGTAAAACATTTCCATTACTGGATAGGAAGTAGGATGGCTCAAAATAGTTGATTATATATTTTATAAACCTTGGTAGGCTTTCATGGTGTTTTTTAATAAGGCAGCAATGGTCATCAAACCAACTCCGCCTGGCACTGGTGTAATCGCGCTTGCCACTTCACTCGCAGAAGCGTAATGCACATCCCCTTTAATTCTAAAACCTTTCTTAGCAGTTTCATCTGCTACTCTTGTAATACCTACGTCTATCACCGTAGCACCTGGTTTGATCATATCTCCAGTAATAAATTCTGGAATACCTACTGCTACTACTACAATGTCAGCATTTTTACATGCTGCAATCAAGTCTTCTTTGGGTGTGTATCTGTGACAACAAGTTACTGTTGCGTTTCCTTGTGGATGATCAGCGCTTAATAAAACACTCATGGGTCTTCCAACAATATTACTTCTCCCAATCACCACAGCATTTTTTCCTTTAGTAGGAATATTAAAATGCTCCAACATCAATAAAACACCAAAGGGAGTAGCAGGAATAAATGTATTCAATCCTTGTACTAATCTACCCACATTTGCTGGGTGAAAGCCATCCACATCTTTATTGGGATGAATGGCCTCAATCACTTTTGCATCGTCAATATGTTTTGGTAAAGGTAATTGAACCAAAATGCCATCTACATTTTCGTCTTTATTGAGTTCGTCAATTTTTGCTAATAATGCTTCTTCTGAAACAGTTTGTTCGAATCTGAATAAAGAAGAACCAAAACCAGTCTCCTCACAATTTTTCACTTTGCTAGCAACATAGGTTTCACTCGCGCCATTATTGCCCACTAAAATGGCTGCTAAATGAGGTGTTCTTTTGCCAGCTGCTTTTAAGGCAGTGGTTTGCTCTAATAAACTTGCTTTTACCGCTGCGGAAGCTATTTTGCCATCTAGTACTAACATGAGGCAAATTTAGTTTATTTTAAGATTGGTTCCGAGTATCTTTGTTACCATAATTTAAAATATGGAACAACAACCTAATCAGCCTTTAAATATTGAGATCAGCGAAGAAATCGCAGAGGGCACTTATGCTAATTTGGCTATCATTACACATAGCAATGCAGAATTTGTAGTGGATTTTGTGAATGTGATGCCAGGTACTCCAAAAAGTAAGGTAAAGTCTAGAGTGATTTTAACACCTATGCATGCTAAACGTTTTATGAAAGCCATGGTAGAGAATATTGAAAAGTTCGAGGCTGCGAATGGTCCTATCGGTGATATGGAAGCGATTGAAATTCCCATGAATTTTGGCGGTCCTACTGCGCAAGCATAATTTCACCAATTAGCAGACTGCTCTGCATAACTATAATATCCTTCGGTGCTTACAATGATATGATCTATTAATTGCAGGTCAAATACTTGGGCACCTTTTTTTACTTTCTCTGTTAATCGGTCATCCATATTGCTAGGTCTTAGTTGACCGCTGGGATGATTATGGCATATAATGAAACCTGTTGCACTATAGGTGAGCGCGGTTTTAAAAATAATTCTTGGATCTGCAATGGTTCCAGTAATGCCGCCTTCACTCAAGATTTCTTCATGAATAATTTTATTGGCTTGATTGAGTAAGAGTATCATGAAATATTCTTTGGGTTCATATTGCAAACTGTTTCTTAAGTATTTCACCACATCTGAACTTTGGGAGATGGCTGTTTTGGGATAATGTGTATCCAGTCTTCTTGATCCTAATTCAATCGCAGCTAAAATTCTGACAGCTTTGACTTTCCCAATGCCTTTAATGTTCAAATTCAAAATATCTTTTAATGTAAAGCCGGCTAATTTTTTAAAATTATGTTGGGTGCTAGCTAAAAGGTTTCTTGCCATTTGAATGGCATTTTGATTAGCCGTACCATGTTGCAAAATAATAGCCAATAATTCTGCGGTGCTCAAATGCTTTGCGCCTTTAGTATATAATTTATAAATGGGTTGATCTTCTACCGCCCAATGCTTAATAGAATCATGCATGCTTAGCTTCTTTACGACAAAAATCCAAGAAATAGACATTTAAATTTTGGGTATAAATACTATAAAGGCGGATGATATGTGTATAAGTTGGCTACTTGTTGAAAAGTAGCGCTTTTATTATTTAATTCTTTTTGTGCTTCTCTTTAACTTTGATGCAATACACTACTCCATGAATCCTTCAGTTAAAATATTTGCAGGCACAGGCTCAACTGAACTTGCTGAGAAAATTGCCCAAAGATTTGGCGCCCCCATTGGTAAAGTAAATATTCAAAAATTCAGTGACGGAGAATTCCAGCCTGTATTTTTGGAAAGTATCCGTGGTGATTATGTTTTTTTAGTACAAAGTACATATGCGCCTACCGATAATTTAATGGAGTTGT
>CANHUW010000091.1 GCA_947463975.1 Bacteroidota bacterium | reverse complement strand
TCTTTTTCAAAATACAAAGTTAGGTCGGTAAGTAGTTTACGTAAATGTGCTTCGTCCTTCATTTCCAAAGCACCTCTTGCATGAACGGTTTGGTAATTCCAAGTGCTGCCCATATTTTTTGTAGTATACCAACTTGCACTTACAAATGCAGAAGGTGCTGAAAAAATGACCAATACATTTTTATTGGATTCAAATGCGATAGAATGATCTTGTTTACGCATAACATGCCCACTAATAATAATTTTATCCTGCTCAATTTTAATGAGTACTGGGATGTGCGTAGCCACCGGCAAGCCATTTGCATCTACGCCACAAATAGTTACAAAGGGGTGAGCTTGCATAAAGTCCAAAACCTCCTGGTGATTGCTAGCTTTAAAATAAGGAATATCGTACATAAAATATTTTTGAAATTAAATTGTAAATGTTAAAATGAAGTGCAATCAATATTTTAGCCCATAGACTATATGGGTAAGGATGTAGTCGTTTTAATTTCATCCATTACAAACAAACTATTAATATGCGCCACCATAGGAAGCACTGCTAATTTCTCTTGATAAAATTTATTATAAGTTTCTACATCTTTTGAAACTACTTTTAAATAATAATCAAAGCTTCCAGACACCAAACTACAAGAAACCACTTCATCAAATTGTAAAATGGTTTGTTCAAACTCGGCAAAATTATTTTTTGTTTGTTTATCTAAAGTAACATGACAAAAAACCACCATCCCTAATTCAATTTTTTTTCGATCAATTAACGCTACATATTTTTGAATAACACCATCACTTTCCATTCTTTTAATTCTATCATGAGTTGGACTTACAGAAAGATTAATACTATTACTAATGTCTTTCAGCTTTGCTAATGCATCTTTTTGCAAAATGCGTAAAATGGACTTATCGGTTTGATCTAATTGCATAAACTATCATTAAGGAAAGAAATATTTTCTGTTATTGAGCATATTTAGACTCAAAATTACTGATATTTTCCATTATTTGATATTTTAATAGAAAATTTTACTGATTATTTGACAATTGATAAAAATATTTTCTTTTGAACCAAATTTGTACAGAAATAAACCCAAAATCATGATAGTTGGTTGCCCAAAAGAAATTAAGATTCAAGAATATAGAGTTGGCCTAACACCAGAAGGTGTGGATGCTTTAGTGAGAAATGGCCATCAAGTTTATATTGAAACTCAGGCAGGTGCTGGTTCAAGCTTTTCTGATGAAGCTTACACAGCCGTTGGTGCTACTATTTTATCTACTGCTAAAGAAGTATACGATATAGCAGAGATGATTGTAAAAGTAAAAGAGCCATTGGCTGCAGAATATGGATTGATTAAATCTGGTCAAATCTTATTTACTTATTTCCACTTTGCTGCATCAAAAGAATTAACTGAAGCTATGATGAAAACTCATGCAGTTTGTATTGCTTATGAGACTGTAGAATTAGCAGATGGTTCTTTGCCATTATTAGTACCAATGTCTGAAGTAGCTGGAAGAATGGCTATTAATGTAGGTGCATATTATTTAGGTAAACCATTTGGTGGAAAAGGAAAATTATTAGGTGGTGTGCCTGGTGTTAAGCCAGCAGAAGTTTTGGTAATTGGTGGAGGTATAGTTGGAACACAAGCAGCAAAAATGGCTGCTGGATTAGGTGCTAATGTAACTATCATGGATACCAACTTGGCAAGATTAAGATATTTGTCAGATGTGATGCCAGCGAATGTGGTAACACAATACTCTACCTTATTAGCAATTAAAGAAAAATTACCTACAACAGACTTACTCATTGGGGCAGTTTTATTACATGGTGCAAAAGCACCACACTTAGTGAAGAAAGAAGACTTACAATTAATGGAAGCAGGATCTGTGATTGTGGATGTAGCGGTAGACCAAGGTGGCTGTATCGAAACATGTAAACCAACAACACATGAAAATCCAGTATTTGTAATTGATGACGTTATACATTACTGTGTTGCCAATATGCCTGGCGCAGCTCCTCAAACAAGCACCAGAGCTTTAACTCAAGCAACTATACCTTATGCAATTGCCATTGCTAATAAAGGATGGGAAATGGCTACAGCCGAAAATCCAGCTTTAGCAAAAGGTTTAAATATTAGAGCAGGTAAAATTTTACACAAAGGCGTTGTGGAAGCCTTTAATGGATAATTAACTTGTTTTAAAAAAAGCCCTTTGAAATTTTCAGAGGGCTTTTTAAGTTAATTCAGACTATGCTAAATGTTCTTCAAAAGATTTTTTGGACCATTTCTTGGATTCTTTAATCCACTCACAAGTATGCTCTTTTATATTCGATAATATATCCCAAGCCTCTAAAAGTTGCGTCTTCTTAATACTACTTGCTTTGGATTCTTTATTACGTTCTACTTTACCAACAATCTCACCATTCACCAAATAAGCTGTACTATTAAAAATTTTACCAATCACTTTTGTGGTTTTCCCAAAAAAACAATCCCCAATTAAAATACCAATTACATTTTCTTTAGTAACATCTAGAATGATCATATTATTGATATGAGCAATTTTCTCCCCTTCCTGATTTAAGATGATATACATAATATTAGTTTAATGCTTTTTTAAAAAGTAAATCCACAAGCTCTTCGGTTGAGTATTGTAATTCAAGTTTGATAGGATACATTTCATTTATCCAATGATTAAAATGGTTATCAAAATTTTGGTCTATTTTTTCAATTACTTTAACTCCCATATTCTTCAAGGCCACTGCATTGGACTCTTGTTCAAAATGATCAATAATAGGGATACTCATGACCTTCTTATTCAAATACATGGCTTCTGCTGGCGTTTCAAATCCTCCAGCAGTAATAATGCCATAGCATCTTATCATGCTATGCGTAAACGCATTATCACTGATAGGAAAATAACAGATATTTTTCTTGCAAGTTATTTGGCTGACTTCTTTAGTGAAAATTTCAAAATGAAAATTTGGATAAGCTAGGAAATAAGGCTCTAAATAATCTAATGAATACTGAGGGAGATAAATAGTAATGTGTCCATCATTGATGGGAGTTGCATTTACTATTTCATCTTTAATAATAGGATTATATACATTTTCATCAAATTGTTTAAAATGTAATCCTACATATTTTTTTGATTGAACAAAACTATTAAGGATGAAATTGCCAATTGGATTGAAATTAGGTGATCTTGGTGTTTTTTTACTTTGAAAACTTGCCTGATGTCCAAAATGAATAGAAGGTACCTTTTTAAATTTACAAGCTAATGAAGTAATAAATTCGAAATCATTAATTACAATATCATACCTTTCAACGGGCAATCTTATGGCATCTTTGAAAATTTTTAAGGAAAATGATTGAAGTATTTTAAAGTAATCTAGTCCTCCGGTTTTTTTGTAAAAAAGGCTTAGGCCCTTACTTCTATACTTAATGGGTAAGCTAGTATTTAATTGAGCATTCGATCCACTTAAAAAGTAATCCACTTCACCATATTTTTTTAAATATGGATGTAGTTGAACTGCCCTGCTTATATGGCCATTCCCTGTTCCTTGTATAGCATATAAAATCTTCATTAGAAAGAAACTTGAAATGCTACTGCATCTGTAAGAACATTTAATTCATTATTTAAATGAACTACTTTTATTTTATCAGAAGATACATGTTCAAATTGCTTAGGGTCGTAATGATATAAATTCCAAGACTTATCATAATATTCTAAAGAAGTTAGGTTCTCAATCCAATCCCCACTATTTAAGTACGTCACTGAACCTTTTTCAGTAGTCACCACTCTTTGTTGCGGTTGATGAATATGACCACATATAACATACTGATAATTATTCTCTATAGCTAATTCGGCAGCAGTTTGTTCGAAATTGCCTATCCAAGACACTGCTTTTTTTACGCTGTTTTTAACTTTTTTGCTAAAACTCATTTTCTCCTTTCCCATTAATTTCCTAACCCAATTGGAAGCACTGTTGATTAATATCAGTAAGTCATATCCATAGCCCCCTAATTTAGCCAAAATTTTTGCACTACCTTTTGTGGTTCTGTCAAATACATCTCCATGAAATACCCAGTTCTTTTCGCCATTAATTTCAAAAACTATCTTATCGGTCAATAAGATATTGCCCATTTCGAAATCTGCGTACTTTCTTAATGCTTCATCATGATTGCCTGTTATATAAACCACCTTTGTACCTTTACTGGCCATATTAAAGATTTCTTTAATCACTGCCATATGACTAGCTGGAAAGAAACGTTTACTAAACTGCCAAATATCAATGATATCGCCATTAAGTATCAAGGTTTTGGGCTCAATACTTCGTAAATAATTTAGCACTTCCTTAGCATGACAACCAAAAGTACCTAGGTGAATATCGCTTAGGATACAAATCTCCATTGATCTTTTATTCATACAGGTTAGTTTATGTAAAAAACGTAATTATGTATTACCAATAGATTACCAATAGATTAAGAAATTATTAATAAACCAATGATAAAAATAGACTAGATTGATATTCAATAATTTTGTTATTATACTAAAAGCATTTTATGAAATCAAAATTCATACCGAGAGATATAAGCTGGTTAAGCTTTAATGCGAGAGTGCTTCAAGAAGCCAATGACCTGTCAGTGCCTTTAAAAGAAAGAATTCGCTTTTTAGGCATTTTCTCCAATAATTTGGATGAATTTTTTAGAGTAAGAGTGGCTACATTAAAAAGGATGTCCGAATTAGCTGATAAAAAGAAAAAAATAGATTACGATTTAATTGATAGCCCTCAAGTTATTTTAGATGATATACAAAGAGTAGTATTAAAACAACAGAACGAATTTAATAGAATTTGGAACAATATAAGTAGAGAACTAAAAGAAAAAAATATTCAAATATTAGATGAAAAGAAATTGAATTTTGAACAAAAAGAATTTGTTAAAAAATATTTTGATGAGGAAGTAAGACATTATATCATTCCTCTCATGATTGACAACCTTTTAGAATTGCCTTATTTAAGAGACAAAAGCCTGTATTTGGCCATTGTCATGAGAAATAAAAATGATGCATATAACGAAAAATTTTCTCTTATTGAAGTACCCTCAAGATCTGTTGGAAGGTTTATTATCTTACCTTCTAAAGCAGGAACAACATCAATTATTTTATTAGAAGATTTGATCAAATTTAATATGCCAATTATATTTTCGCACTTTAAATTCAATCAATACGAAGCGCATATATTTAAAATCACTAAAGACGCAGAGATTGATTTAGATCAGGAAGTAGGTTTAAATTTTATTGATAAAATTTCTAAAGGAATTAAAAACAGGAGGAAAGGCAAGCCTGTACGTTTTGTGTATGAAAAAGAGATGAATGCGGAGATGCTAGAATTTTTGATTAAAAAGCTGAAACTTACTAGAAAAAGCAGTATTATTCCTGGTGGACATATTCATAATTTTAGACATTTTATGGATTTTCCAAATGTTATCACAGAAAAAACCAATAGACCAGCTCCATTCATACATCCTGCATTTAAAAAGAAGGAATTGGTTTCAGAGATTGTTTTGAAACAAGATGTCATGTTGCACTTCCCTTACCATTCATATGACCCTGTGATCGATTTACTGAGAGAAGCTGCAATGGATGATGATGTTATAAGTATAAAAATTACTGCATATCGTTTGGCATCCAATTCTAAAGTAATCAATGCTTTAATCAATGCTGCAAGAAACGGCAAAGTTGTTACGGTATTTTTAGAATTAAAAGCCAGGTTTGACGAAGAAGCTAATATTGAATGGAAATCTATCATGGAGGAAGAAGGTATCAATGTATTGGTTGGAGTTCCTAATAAAAAAGTCCACGCCAAACTTTGCATAATTCAAAAAAGAGCAAATAAAAGATTAGTTAAATACGGTTTTATTAGTACTGGTAACTTAAATGAAAAAACTGCCAAAATTTATGCAGATCATTGTTTATTAACTGCGTCAAAGCCATTAATGAATGAGGCAACCAGGATTTTTAATTACCTCGAAAATTGGCAACAAGGCGATAAGCCTATTGCTAAAATGAGCAATTTATTGGTTACACCGGTAAATATGAGGGCCTCTATCATTCAATTAATTGAGAATGAAATAAAGTGGGCAAAAAAAGGAAAAACAGCAAAGATTATTATCAAATTAAATTCTTTAACAGATATAACCCTGTTGGAATACTTATATAAAGCAGTAAAAGCTAATGTGGAAGTACATCTAATTATTAGAGGTATTTTGACTTTAGATAAAAAAGCTGATAAATGGAATGAAAAACTAAACGCTATTAGTATTGTAGATCAATATTTAGAACATGCAAGGGTAATGATATTTCATAATAATGCAAAAGAGAAGGTGTTTATATCTAGTGCAGATTGGATGGTTAGAAACCTAGATCATAGGATTGAAGTAGCCACACCAATTTTAGATCCAAAAATAAAAAAAGAATTGATTGATATTATTCAAATTCAATTAAAGGATAATCAAAAAGCAAGAATTATCGATGCAGAATTATTAAATAAATATGTACCTTCAAGCAGACTAAAATTCAAGTCACAAGAAGAGACCTATAATTTTTTAAAAGGGAAAAAATAAAAAGAAATTGATACTCGCAGCAATAGATATTGGTAGTAACGCAGCAAGAATTTTAATATGTGAAGTAGAGAAAAGAGGTAAAGAAACCAACTTTAATCGACTTAATTTATTGCGTATTCCCTTAAGACTTGGATTTGATGTATTTGAAAAAGGTTTTATTGGTAGTAAAAAGAAAAAAATGCT
>CANHUW010000090.1 GCA_947463975.1 Bacteroidota bacterium | reverse complement strand
ATTCCAAGAAGAGATTAGTCAACAAGATGATTTTGTGCAGGATTGTACCATTGATACTGATTTAGAAATAATGATTCCAGATGCCTATGTTGAAAATATTGGCGAAAGATTGTCTTTGTATACTAGATTGGATCAATCAGAAAATGAAGAAGAGTTGATGGCAATGAAAGATGAGATGACGGATAGATTTGGTCCAATGCCAAAATCGGTGGCTGATTTATTTGAAACTGTGAGGGCTAGAAAATTAGCCATTGCATTAGGCTTTGACAAAATGACACTCAAAGAAGCAACGCTGAGATGTTATTTTATCAATCGTCCCGATTCTCCCTATTTTGAAAGTACTTTATTTAAGAACTTATTAGCCTTTACGCAAACATCGATGAATAATGCACACTTTAAGCAAGTGGGCAAATTATTTGTATTAGTGATAAAAGATATTGCCACCATGGAAGATTGTCATCGAGTGCTTCAGAAGATGCACAGTGGGGTGGCGTAAAGATAAAAAAATCGAGGCACTCGTTTATGGGGTGGAATTGAGTTAGACTTAAAAGTAAATCAGGGCCACCGTTTATGGGTGGCCCTGAAAAAATCATAAGAGTATTTTATACGTGACTTTATATTTTATAAAAGTCGCGTATAAAATTAAAAACCTTTTTTAGCAACTCCGTCAGCGATTGCTTTTAAAGCATTTGTTTCGCTAAGGATAGCAGCCATTTTATTTCCTTTACCGTCATGACCGCCAGCCATATAACCGCCTTTAGCAGTTTTTGTAACTACAGCATCATGCATTGGTACATTTTTTTCTTTAGTTTTTAAGCAATAAGCTTTGATCATTTTTGAAGTGTCCATTTTGTATAAATTTTAAAGTGAAAATTTCTAATTGAAAGTAGGTTATTTATTGTGAAAAATCATCATTTAAGCGTCAATTTTTGCGTATTTAGCGTGTGTTTCGATGAATTCTCTCCTTGGAGCAACCTCGTCACCCATTAACATGCTGAAAATGCGATCTGCTTCTGCAGCGCTTTCAATGGTTACTTGCTTCAAGGTTCTTCTGCTTGGGTCCATAGTCGTTTCCCATAATTGATCTGCGTTCATTTCACCCAGACCCTTATATCTTTGGATGGTTACAGAATCATCTTTGCCACCCCCAAGTTTAACGATTAAGCCTTTTCTTTGTTCTTCGCTATAAGCATATTCTTGATCCTTTCCTTTCTTCACTAAGTATAAAGGAGGTTGAGCAATATATACATAACCGTTTTGAACCAATTCTTTCATGTATCTAAAAATGAAAGTCAATATCAGAGTAGCAATGTGAGAACCATCCACATCGGCATCAGTCATGATAATTAATTTATGATAACGCAACTTAACTAGATTTAATGCTTTTGGATCTTCAGGAGTACCAACTGTTACCCCTAAAGCTGTGTACATATTTCTAATTTCTTCATTTTCGTAGATTTTATGTTCCATTGCTTTTTCTACGTTCAAAATTTTACCACGAAGCGGCAAGATGGCTTGATAACTTCTGTCTCTTCCTTGTTTTGCAGTACCACCCGCAGAGTCTCCCTCTACTAAGTATAATTCGCATCTTTCAGGATCTCTTTCAGAACAGTCTGCTAATTTGCCTGGTAATCCTCCGCCAGATAAAACAGTTTTACGTTGAACCATATCTCTAGCTTTCTTAGCTGCTACACGCGCTTGCGCAGCTAAAATAATTTTAGAGATAACGTATTTTGCTTCTTTAGGATTCTCTTCTAAGTATGCTTCTAACACACGAGATACGGTAGTTTGTACCACGCCACTCACTTCACTATTTCCTAATTTAGTTTTAGTTTGTCCTTCAAACTGAGGCTCAGGAACTTTAACAGAGATAATCGCACTAAGACCTTCTCTAAAGTCATCACCTTCTACAGTTACTTTTGCTTTTTCAAACAAACCTTCCTTATCACCATAGCTTTTAAACACACGGGTTAAGGCTGTTCTAAAACCAGTAACATGCGTACCGCCTTCAATGGTATTGATATTGTTAACGTAAGAAAAAATATTTTCTTTAAAATCGTCATTATAAGTCAATGCTACTTCTACAGCAACATTGGACGCTTCGTCATGACCTTCTACATATAATGGTTGAGAGATAATGGGATTTCTATTACCATTCTTATCTAACATTTGAACAAACTCAACTATACCGCCTTCACTGTAAAAATTATTTACATAAGCGTTGCCGTTTTCGTCTTTCTCGCGTAAGTCTGTTAAAGTAATATTGATTCTTTTATTTAAGTAAGACAACTCGCGTAATCTTCCTTCTAAAATCTCTTTTTTGTAAACAGTCTCTTGGAAAATGGTTTGATCAGGCCAGAAATGCACTCTTGTACCTGTTTTATCGCTAGTTCCACTTTCTCTAACGGCGTATTGAGGAACACCGATGGCGTATTCTTGTTCGAATATTTTTCCTTCGCGTTGAACTGTTACTTGAAGTTTAGTACTTAAAGCGTTCACGCAACTCACACCCACACCGTGTAAACCTCCAGAAACCTTGTAGGTATTCTTGTCGAATTTACCACCAGCATGTAGTACGGTCATAACTACTTCCAATGCAGATCTTTTTTCCTTAGTATGCATAGCAGTAGGGATACCACGACCATTATCTTGCACACTAATCGAGTTATCTGTATGGATAGCCACTTCAATATGAGAACAATAGCCTGCAAGGGCTTCGTCAATAGAGTTATCCACTACCTCATACACTAAGTGGTGAAGACCTTTTACTCCCACGTCACCTATGTACATGGCTGGTCTTTTTCTAACGGCTTCTAAACCTTCTAATACCTGGATACTATCGGCTCCATAATTCTTATTCTCGGCCGAATCTGGATGTTGTAAATCTTCTGACATAAAAGGATCAATTTTTGTTGTTTTTATAGGGCATTCAGCATGCATACAAACTTAAGAAAATTAAGGGGTTATGGTATATATCTAGAGGGTTTTAGTTATCCCCAATAAAGTACAAATGTGAATACTATTGAGGCCGAAAATGAGGCTAAAAATGGCCTTTAAAGGGCATTCTTTTTGAGTACCTAGTGCGGGTTAAAATTTTTAAAATAAAATGTCATTTTTGGGTCATAAAATGAACCTTTTTACTTGCTTTAATGTTTATATGTTAATTTTACACTATGATTCGCACAATGGAAGTTCTGGAAAATATGGGGAAGCCTGCAACTTTTGCGGGGGCAAAACTCCTATGGCATAAAGATCAGCGAATCCCGGGTTCTACTCAATATAGTATCAAAAGATATGATGCGCATCAGTGGTCGGCTGAGGATACAGGTATGTTGATTTATCATTATTTTGCAGAACAGCCCCAACAGAATTATTTAGAGTTAAGATTTTGTATTGCTGGAAATAAGTTTTGTGATAACAAAGTTTGTGGGAATTGTAATCAAGTACCCACAGAAGATTGTGAAGGGCCAATTAGAACGGTGGATATTTTTGCTTTTCATTTTACGTCTACTTTTTTACATCAGTTTACGCATAATGTTAAATTGAGCAATACTAAAGATGAGATTTTAGCATTTAAGCATCTGAAATCTTTTACTAAAACATTTCCAATAGGAGCTAGGAAGCGAAAAAATTTAGATCTTATATTGAACCATAGTTACACGGGTTCGTTGGAAAATATTTTTATCAATGCAAAAGTGCATGAACTCTTACTACATAGTATCGATTTTGCATTCGAAGAAGAAAAAGAGGTAAACTTCACCTGCAAATTTTTGGCAGACGAAAGAGGAAAAGAAAGTATCTATCAAGCAAAAGAGATATTATTACAACATATTGGAGATCCAATTACAATTAAAGAATTAAGCCGTAAAGTAGCCATGAATGAATGCTATTTGAAGAAAGGCTTTAAAGAAGTATTCGGTACCACCATTTTTGATTTCTATCAACAACAAAGAATGGAACATGCTAAGTATTTATTATATGAAAAAGCATTGAGTGTTACAGATGTCTCCGCATTACTAGGCTATTCTTCTATTTCTCATTTTTCTGCAGCATTCAAAAAGCATACTGGCTTAAAGCCTTGTGAATTATTGAACTAGTTTCCTTTTCTTATTGATTTTATTAGTTATTTTTATTTTCTAAAATAATCTTATGCGTATTCTGATTGCCTTGTTTGCTCTGGTATCATTAAGTTCTTGCATTCAACAAAAAGTTGATTTAATTGTACATCATGCACAGATATATACAGTAGATAATCAGTTTACTACAGTAGAAGCTATGGCTGTGCAGGATGGGAAAATTGTAGCAGTAGGAACCAATGATGCTATTTTAAAAGAGTATACATCAGATAGTGTGGTGAATGCAGCAGGTGCTGTGGTTTATCCAGGATTTATAGATGCGCATGCGCATTTTGTCGGCTACGGTCAATCTTTATTCGCAGTAGATTTAATGTTTGTCAATTCCTGGGAGGAAGTGATTAATAGAGTAAAAGATTTTGCAGCAAAACATCCAGGTAAAACTTGGATTAGAGGTAGAGGTTGGGATCAGAATAGATTTCCTGGCAAACAATTTCCAACCAATGAGCAATTGAATGCTTTGTTTCCTGATAGACCAGTTATTTTAGAAAGGGTTGATGGACATGCAAGTATTGCAAACAATGCTGCATTGTCTATAGCTGGAATAAAAGTTGGGCAAACCATGGAGGGTGGAAGTTTTGTAGTAGCCAATGGACAACTCACTGGATTATTGATAGATAATGCGGTGGGCATGGTAGAAAAATTTGCACCTGCTGTTACCAAAGAAGATTATAAAAATTGGTTAACTGCAGCACAAGCCAATTGTTTTGCAACAGGTTTAACTACGATTACAGATTGCGGTTTGCATCCAACTGCAGTATCGATGATAGATACCTTGCAACAAAACAATGATTTAAAAATGCGTTTGTATGTGATGTTAAGTGATCATCCAGATTCTTATGCATCTTCTTATTTTACGAAAGGAGGATATACAACCGATAGATTAAAAGTAAAAGGTATTAAAGTATATGGAGATGGGGCCTTGGGTTCTAGAGGTGCTTGTTTATTGCAACATTATGCAGATCAGAAAGGTTGGGGTGGATTTTTGTTAAGTAGTCAAGCGCACTTTGATAGTATTGCAGCTAAATTAATTAACACTGATTTTCAAATGTGTACACACGCTATTGGAGACAGTGCCAACAGAACCATTTTAAATGTATATGCTAAATATTTAAAAGGCAAGAATGATAAGCGTTGGAGAATTGAACATGCACAAATAGTGCATCCTAACGATTTTCAATACTTTGGCAAATACAGTATTATTCCAAGTGTGCAGCCAACACATGGCACCAGCGATATGTATTGGGCAGGCGATAGATTGGGAGCAGAGAGGATGAAAGGCGCTTATGCATACAAGCAATTATTAGAACAAAACAATTGGCTCCCATTAGGAACAGATTTTCCAGTAGAAGAAATCAATCCATTTAAAACATTTTTAGCAGCTGTGGTGCGAAAAGATGCAAAAGGCTATCCTGCTGAAGGCTTTCAAATGGAGAATGCTTTAACCAGAGAACAAGCTATTAGAGGAATGACCATCTGGGCAGCCAAGGCGAATAGAATGGAGAAAGAAGTTGGCTCTTTGGAGAAAGGGAAAAAAGCAGACTTCATCATCTTAGACAAAGACCTGATGAAAGTCTCCGCTGATAGTATCTTGAAAGTAAAAGTGTTGAAGACCTTTGTGAATGGAGAGAGGGTACACTAGAAAGAATAAAAAAAGAGAAAATTAAATTTTCTCTTTTTTTATAAATTACATACCTACCATTTCGGCGGGAATCACCCAGGCGTCGAATTCTTCTGGAGTAAGATATCCTAACTTCACAGCCATTTCTTTTAAGGTAGTGCCTTCTTTATGTGCTTTTTGTGCAATCTCTGCTGCTTTGTAATAACCAATCTTAGTATTCAGTGCAGTCACTAACATCAAGCTGTTATCTACATGCTTTTTGATATTCGCTTCGATGGGTTCAATGCCTACAGCACATTTATCATTAAAGCTTATACAACCATCTCCAATTAACCTTGCACTGTGTAAGAAATTATAAATCATCACTGGTTTAAATACATTCAATTCAAAATGACCCATTGAACCACCAATATTAATCGCTACATCGTTACCCATTACCTGTGCAGAGATCATTGTCAATGCCTCACATTGTGTAGGGTTTACTTTACCTGGCATGATAGAAGATCCTGGTTCGTTGTCTGGAATAAAAATTTCTCCAATACCAGATCTTGGTCCAGAAGATAACATACGAATATCATTGGCAATCTTCATTAAACTCACGGCAACGGTTTTTAATGCACCATGAGATTCAACAATCGCATCATGTGCGGCCAATGCTTCAAATTTATTAGCAGCAGTAATAAAAGGTAGACCTGTTAATGTAGCAATATGTTTTGCGACATTTTCAGAATAACCTTTTGGTGTATTAATGCCTGTACCCACAGCAGTGCCACCTAATGCTAGTTCTGTTAAGTGTGCTAATGTATGATTGATGGCTTTTAACCCGTGTTCTAATTGACTTACATAACCACTGATTTCTTGTCCCAATGTTAATGGGGTAGCATCCATAAAGTGTGTACGCCCAATTTTAACTACTTGCATGAAATCCTTACTCTTCGTAGCCAAAGTATTTTTTAAAGTAGTAATACCTGGAATGGTCACTTCATTTAAAATTTGATACGCTGCAATATGCATTGCTGTTGGGAAAGTATCGTTAGATGATTGTGATTTGTTTACATCGTCATTAGGATGTAAGCATTTTTCTTTATCTGTT
>CANHUW010000089.1 GCA_947463975.1 Bacteroidota bacterium | reverse complement strand
AGGAAACCAACCAATTTTTATTTTGTTCAAAATAAGCAGCAAAATCGGCGCTTGCTAAAACTTTTTTCCCATTCTCTTTATATGCTACTCTTAATACTTCCCACTTTAATTTCATTACTCCCTCATAATCTACTTCTGGCAAATTATTCAAAGTAGTAATGGTTGATTTAAAAGGCTTAATCAAACTTTGTTGTTCCTTGCTAAATAAATCTTCTATCCTAATATACATTGGATGCAATGCAAAAGCTGAAACGGCTGCATAGGGATAGGAGTCCATCCAAGTATGTGTTGCAGTGGTATCATTGATAGGTAAAATCTGAATCAACTTTACACCCACTTGATTCGCCCAATCCGCCAATAGTTTTAAATCAGTAAAATCACCTACACCAGCACTCTGCTTAGATCTTAAAGAGAAAACAGGAATCGCTACTCCAGTTCCTTTCCAAGTTCTTGTTTTTAATTGTACAAACCCATCGTTTATTAAAACCAATTTATCTTTACCCACTGGCTCATACACCACTCTGTTATTACCTTCTTCAAAGGCAACAAAACTTTTGGTCTTTATATTATATATTCCGTATTTGTATACAAAAGGGAAATTACTTTTTTGAACATCTATTGCAATTTCAAAAAATTGTTCGCCATGGATTTTATTCAATGGCTTTGCTTTACTACTATCCCATGCTCCAATAACAGATGATTCTCCTATAATGCAAATAGTTTGATCCGCATCCAATAAGGGTGCTTTTACCCTAAATAAATGCGTACAGTTCGTATCAATAGCAATTGGATTTACTTCTTTAATGGTCTTCGCCAATAGTACATTATCAAATGGAGCAGTATAAAATGCATTCTCTTTATACCCAGTAAAATTCCATGTATCAATCATCACCATTTCATGCTTATTCATCCATCCTGGATCTATAGATTGGCTATTACCTGCATCAAATACTTTGGTACCATCCTCGTTTAAAATAAAATAATGATATGTAATTTTCTCTTTTTGAATGGCATCCAATGTGACATGCAATACCCAATAGTCGTCATTTAAATACACCATTGGAATGGCTTGATCAATTTGATGATTACCCAATTGTGGATGGTTACCATATAAATAAATAACCTGTCCAAAATGTGTTTTATATTTTAAATGAAAACTTAATTTAAGCTTAGAAGAACTTGTTGTAGCTACTTTTTTTGTTGCAGCTTTCTTGGGCACCACATTTGACATAGTTTTAAGCAATTCAATCGTTTACAATCCACTTTTTAAGTGAGTTTAAAGATAAAAAATAATGTGTATTAAAAACACATTAAGAAATAAACTTGTATTTTTTGTAGGTGATGTACTAGCGGATTTGTATATTGCTTATTATCAACACTTTAGAATAGCGAATGGATAAAATTGTCATTTATACAGATGGATCTTCCAGGGGCAATCCTGGTAGAGGTGGCTTTGGAGCTATTTTAATGTGGAATGGGAAAGTCAAAGAAATCGCAGAAGCTTATAGGAATACCACCAATAATAGAATGGAATTGCTAGGTGTGATTAAAGCACTTTTACAATTAAAGACCAAAAAAATTCCCATTCTTATTTATACGGATAGCAAATACATTGTAGACTCGGTTCAAAAAAAATGGCTGGATAATTGGATCAAAACCGATTTCAAAGGAGGCAAGAAAAACAAAGATTTATGGTTACAATACCATCAATTAGCAACTAACTTACATATTCAATTCAATTGGGTAAAAGGTCACGCAGATAATCCTTACAATAATAGATGTGACGAATTAGCTACCCTAGCTGCCGACAATGGTCCTTGGAATATTGACGAAGTATTTGAGAAAAACGAACTAGCGAAAGATTAGATCGCTTTGAACTTTGGTACCATCAATCTAAATGCACCAAAGATAACCGCACCAAATACTAAAGTACCTGCAACACTATTTGGATAAAACGGAATACCATCTGCCATTGTTTGTGATAAACCAACTAGTGTCATTGGGTGTTTGTATCCACCAAAACTTGCCCAAACAATAAAATTAGACGATAAGAAATATACAGTTGGTGCTGCCAAGAAACTAGCAACATGTTTTGATATTTTATTGCTTTGCAAACCAAATCCAAATACCGCAGTTGAAGCAATCAAAATATAATTGATCCATTGTCCGTCATAAAAACCTTCAAATGGACTTAAATGATTGATGTATAAAACCTGATATAATGCATCAGATAAAAACATAGAAAGAATTGGTAACAAAAACGCATATTGTTTTTTACTTGCAAATAATGAACCGCCAAATAATGCAATGGCAATCTGTGGAGCAAAACCCAAAGGTCTACCTGGTAATACTCTATACAATGCACTCATTGTTACCATGATCACTAAAGCTGCTATTATTTGTTTGTTCAATTTCATAAATCTTTATTTATACCTTTTTAATGTTCTAAGAACAAAAATAAGGTTTTAACACTTTATATAATCAGTTAGCTTTTCCTCAATTGTGAATAACCTAAGGAGCAAAAGACCTGAAAATCAATGTTCCCTTAGAAGAACCTATGCTTATAGCCTGTTCAGGCTTGATCATAGCCACTTCCCCAGCCTTGTATATTGACCCCTGTATTTCCATCTGACCTTCCATCACCAAAAGCATTTCAATAGACTGGGTATGAATTGTGTAAGATTCACCGGCCTTTATAGCAAGTTTACTTAAACCAAAATCTGAAACGGGACATGGGTAATTCACTTCAGTTTCATTGATGGGAGTTCCTTCCATCACTGCTGGATAAGTTGGTTTAAACAATACATGTTGCATTAACTCATTCATATCAACATGCTTTGGTGTTAATCCTCCTCTGAGTACGTTATCACTATTGGCCATTAACTCAATATTCTGTCCTTCCAAATAAGCATGCAACAATCCTGCGCCTTGAAAAATTCCATGATTCTTGGGAATGTATACAATATTTAAAATATAGATGGAGAAAATACCTTTATCAATATTGGAAGATGGCACTACTCCTTGGTAATATTTATTCGCCCACCAATGTGGATGCATTTTATCCACCGAACCATTATTTACAGATGCAATAGCTTCTTCTAACAAAGGAATTAATATAGCATCTGAGGCTGCGTTATCCAACTGCATAAAATGCTGATATAAATTTTTATAGTCATGATTAGCAAACTGATTAACCAATATATTCAATGGTTTAAAAGTTGACAATCTTTCTTGCAATAATTCAGGAGCCAGGAATCCATGTAATAACCAAAAATCACTCAACGCTACCATCACTTCTGGCTTATGATTTTTGTCTTTATAATTTCTATTAGATGCTTCTAAAGATATACCCGCTTTTTCTTCCATATCAAATCCAATGGCGGCATTGGTTTTATTCGGGTGGACCTGAATACTTAACATGCTAGCCACATCTAAAATTTTATATAAATACGGCAAGCTTCCAAAACTGTTATCTTTTTGTAAAAGTTGATCTAATGTAATGGATCCAAATTGATCTGTATCAATAATAGCAGGTGCAGATGCATGCGCTCCCATCCAATATTCGGCAAAGGGTTTGTTTTGATCATTTTTTAATTGCATTAATTGAGGTATATACTGAGTACCCCCCCAATCATAATGCCTATGAACTCCATGTAATTTATACGCTGTTTGCATAGCTAACTTATACCTAGATTGTAGAATTAATACATATAATGAAAAACAAAGATACTGGGAATTTTGGCGAAAACCTTGCTTGTGAATACTTAATAGAAAAGGGCCTAATTGTTATAGAAAAAAACTGGAGGTACAAACATTTAGAAATAGACATTATCGCTTATAAAGATCAACAACTTCATATTGTAGAAGTAAAAACTAGAACAGGGATAGAATATGGTTATCCTGAACAATTTATTGGACGGCAAAAATTCCAATTTTTAAAAAATGCAGCAGCTATTTATCAATACCAAAATCCGAAATGGAAAAACATTCAATTTGATGTAATTTCTATTTTACTTATGGAACCAATAGAAATCTTATTTCTGGAAGATGTCTTTTTCTAAAAACTTCATTTTCTCCACCATTTTATAGGTGGCTGGACAAAGTTCCACATTTTGCTTGTGTACGTGAATGTATTCCGTAAATTTTTTCTTTGTCAAATGAGGAAACCCAGCACAATCTGCAGGTCTAACCTCGTAGATGCTACACATATTACTCTTTAAATTCAAAAATTGACAAGGCTGTTGTTTATTTAACCAATCGTTGTCTTTTTTGTCATATACTAACCATTTCTCTTTAAACTCTTTTGGTGTCATTTGAACATGGGCAGCAATTCTTTTAATATCGACTGGTGTAAAGGTAGGGCTCATTGTTTTGCAACAATTTGCGCAAGACAAACAATCTATCTCGGCCCATACCTCTGGACTTAATTGTTGGGTAAGCTTATCTAATCCCTTAGGTGATTTCTTGTCTAACTTTGATAGAAAGCTTTTTAATACTTTAGCATTACGCTTTACTTTCTGCCTAAATGATCTTAAATTTACTTGCATATTCCAATAGAATGAGACGCGAAATAAAATCATTCTTGCTTAACTATCAAATCTTTTAATGAATTCAACACATTGGGACATTTATAAAAAAGGCTTTAAAGCTTTTCTTCAACTAGAAAAGTCCCTTAGTGTTCACTCAGTAGAAGCCTATTTAAGAGACCTAGATAAATTCGCACAATACGTATATGATGAGGTAGGTGCTATTGGCCCAGTTGAAGTAACATTAAAGCATTTGCAAAGCTTCATTCAAACCATTGGTAAACTAGAAATGGCTCCAAGCTCTCAAGCTAGAGTTATATCAGGCATTAAATCATTCTTTAAATATTGTCTTCTTGAACAAATCATTACTGTAAATCCAACCACCCTTCTACCTACACCAAAGATTCAACGTAAGCTGCCTGATGTATTAAGCTTTGAAGAAATAGAACAACTCATTAATACGATTGATTTAAGCAAGCCAGAAGGCGGCCGAAACAAAGCCATATTAGAAGTAATGTATAGTTCTGGCTTAAGGGTTACCGAAGCAATTAACCTTAAAATATCTAGTTTATATTTAGATGTTGGTTTTATTAGAGTTATAGGCAAAGGCGATAAAGAGAGACTCGTTCCCATTGGTTCGGATGCTATTAAATATATCAAGTTGTATAAAGAAACAATCAGAGTGCACCAAACACCCGCCAAGGATTGTGAAGACATTTTGTTTTTGAATAACAGAGGCAAAGCATTAAGCAGAGTGATGATTTTTTATATCATCAAGGATTTAATCCAAAAGACAGGGATTCAAAAAACCATCTCTCCTCATAGTTTTAGGCATTCTTTTGCAACGCATTTGGTGGAGGGCGGGGCTGACTTGAGAGCAGTGCAAGAAATGTTAGGCCATGAAAGTATTACTACAACCGAAATTTACACCCATATTAATAGAGAATACCTAAGAGATACACTTGACCGTTTTCATCCTGCCTTCAAGAAAGTATAATACATCGAAATTTTAACCTTTTAATAAACCAAAAAGTAGTAGGTTTGTTATTCATAAAAATCAACACATGAAAAGAATATTGTTTGCATTAACAAGCATCATTTGTTTAAACGCTTCAGCTCAAATTAAAATGCCAGCTGCTAGCCCTACTCAAACCCTTTCTCAAGAATTTGGAATGGGAAAAATTGACATTAATTATTCTAGACCAGGTATTAAAGGAAGAACAGTATTTGGAGATGGTTCTTTATTAGCACCAAACGGTGTAGTATGGAGAACAGGCGCTAACGCTGCAACAAAAATAACTTTCTCACACCCAGTAAGTGTTGGTGGAAAAACTTTAGCTGCTGGAGATTATGGCCTATTCACTATTCCTGGTAAAAACGAGTGGACAGTGATTTTGAATACCAATTCAAAAGGTTGGGGAAGTTTTGAATATAAGGAAGCTGAAGATGTTGTTCGTGTGCAAGTTAAACCAGAAACTACAAGCAACTTCACTGAAACATTTACCATTAATGTAGAAAATATTACTGCAGAAACTGCAATGATTTGTTTAAAGTGGGCTAATACAATGATATGCTTGCCTATTCAAACAGACATCAAACCAACTATTCGTAAACAAATTCAAGACGCAACAACCGGTACCAATGTTAATCCTAATGCATATAGTGCTGCAGCAAATTTTTTCTTTGACATAGACAAAGACTACGATAAAGCTTTAGTATTTGTAGACAAAGCTATTGCTGTAAATGCAAATGCCTATTGGTTACATTTATTAAAAGCAAAAACACAAGTTGCAATGGGTGATAAAAAAGGCGCAAAACTAAGTGCAGAAACCTGTGTTAAAATGGCAGAAGCTGCGAAGAATGCCGACTATGTAAGATCTGGCAAAGAGATTTTGGAGAAATTATAACCTCCCTTGCGGAGGTGGCGAAATTGGTAGACGCACTACCTTGAGGTGGTAGCGCCCACACCCGGGCGTGGGAGTTCGAATCTCCTCTTCCGCACAAACCCTGTCACGAGAATTCGTGACAGGGTTTTTTAATGCGAGAGCGTTGCGAGCTTGCTCGAAAAAGCTTGAGCATTAAAAAACCTACAGCTGCGAAGCAGCTGTGAAAGGGTTTGGGTTAGCCATCCCACAGAGCTGCCAGCCGAACGAAGTGAGTGCTGGCAATCTATGAAATGGTTTGAGTACGCACCCCTTTTGAGCTGCCAGCCGAACGAAGTGAGTGCTGGCAATCTATGAAATGGTTTGAGTACGCATCCTTTTTGAGCTGCCAGCCGAACGAAGTGAGTGCTGGCAATCTATGAAATGGTTTGAGTACGCATCCTTTTTGAGCTGCCAGCCGAACGAAGTGAGTGCTGGCAATCTAAAGGTT
>CANHUW010000088.1 GCA_947463975.1 Bacteroidota bacterium | reverse complement strand
GATAAAATCCAAAGAGAAATTAAAACGATTAAAAATATGAACAAGCCAATTATTACTGTATGCAGAAGTGGTTCAAGAAGTGGCATGGCAAAGAGAATGCTTCAAAGTGCAGGAGTTGAGGTATACAACGGAGGTCCTTGGAATGTTTTAATTGGGAAGATTAGATAAAATTTGATTTTATGACAAATTGGTTAACTAAAAATAAGTTGAGCCTAATTGGCATATTGTTTGGCGCCATAGCTGGATTCTTATACTGGAACTATATAGGCTGTGCAAGTGGCACATGTATGATTACCTCCAAGCCAATCAACAGCACTTTATATGGAAGTTTAATGGGTTATTTATTATTCAATATTTTCAAAAAAGAAGAATAATTATTTTTAATCAATTGCTCTGTTCAAAAAGTAAACGAGCGGAGCAATTGTTTTAAAGTCTCTTACGATATTTTTTATCAAAGCTTTATCTGTTAATTCCACATCTTTCATTGGACGAGTTGCGATAAAGCTTTTTAATTTCAAATATTCCAAAGCAGGGTTATCTAATTCAAATCCTTTTGGAGGACGAACTAATTTCAAAGTATTGTCCAAATCACCAAAAGTTGTTTTAAAAGCAGCCTTTTTTATAATACTCCCAAATTCTTTAAAACAATAATCTATTTCTTGCCTTACCTTATGCAAATCAGGAGCCATGGGCATCCATAATCCACCTCCTACAAAATTGGCACCAGGCTCTAAATGAAAATAATATCCTGCGGTTTGAATTTTCTTTGCCCCCTTGCTAAAACTTGCACCAAAATTTGTCTTATATGGATCTTTGTTTTTGCTAAATCTTACATCTCTATTTAATCTAAAAATGCATTGTTTTGGCTGAAGTTCCAATAGGGTTGGATCGAAACCTTGTAATTCATTTAAAACCTTTGTTACCAGACTCAAATAATCATTTTTTGCCAATTCATATTGAGATCTATTTTTATCAAACCACTCTTTATTGTTATTCTTTTTCAAAGATTTCAAAAAATGTATTGTACTGGATTGTAACATGCTAATTATTGATGATTATTAATTATATTTATACCTCAAATATAACTATTATGGGATTTCATATCAACGAAAAGAAAGCAGCAAAAAACGCCGCTAATAACACAAAATCAACTGTTCAAGGTGGAAGTTCAAAATTTATTGCAAAAGCAAATACAAAATCAACTGGAGCAAATAAGAAACCCATCAAAACTGGCGGATCAAGAGGAAGTTGATTTTTGATCTTTAAAACGACTCAACAAAAAAGCCACTCAAATTTGAGTGGCTTTTTTGTTATACTGTATTATGAAATTATTTTCTTGCGATTTTAAAAGACTTAAAAGCATTGTTGTCTGCTTTAGACTTAGAAGTAACAGTTATAGTAGTTGTACATAAAACACCAGCAGTTAGGTTGTCTACAGAAATTGTATTTTTTACAGCATTACTTGCTACACTGCTTGATGAAACAGTACTACCATCACTATCCTTAGTTGTTTTTACATCAATGGTTACACCAGTAGTTGGAAGCTTAGAAGAAATATTGACAGCAATAGATTGAGATGCACCCAATGAAGCGTAAATGGTAGTTCCTGGATCTGGATCAATGGAAAATTCAATTGTAGCTTCTGGTGTAGCTGTAGGGGGAGGTGTTGGTGCAGGATTGTCACCAGATTTACTACAAGCAACAAATACCAATGAAGCAAAAAACAAATAAATTAAGCCTTTTTTCATATTACGATTTTTAATCATTTTTCAAAAATAGCATAAATCGATTTAATGAAGTAAGTTTTTGGAAGATTTATTAATAGAGGGTAGATAAAACTTCCAAGCCCTGCTTAAATGGTAGCTCTTCTTGTCGAATTTTCTCTGCTAAAATCATTACTTGGCCCTTTTGCTTTGTATAGGTTGGCCATTGGGTCAATTTTGAACCATTTGGATTGCCTGTTTTAGCAAAATTGACCCAATATGTAGACATTTGATCCGCTAACTGCATGTCAATATCCTGCCATGGTCTGTTCACTGTTTTTAAATTATTGAATACATAAGGCACTTCTCCAGTGTGGAAAGCTCCAAAATTTGAAGCTGCTGTATAAGCAGGAAGCTTACGATTAAAATTATAAACATAAATATTGGATTTGCCTTTTTGAAGTTGAGCATTCGCCCAAGCAAAACCTTGCACTCCAAAAAATGCATCTCTACTTAAATTGTCTTGAGATATTGCAGCAATAGAATCATTGGTTGCAGGATAATATTGAAGTACTTTTTCTGCATTAGCTCCATATTGTTTTTGCAATTGAATTTTATACGCTTCTGCTTTTACTGGAGGGCCACTCACTCTATCATCAAAGTTCCAACCCAAGATTAATGCAACATCATTTTGTGCTCCTTTTGCATAAATGTCCGCAATTGAAGTTGGTAATACATAACCGTCTTCAATTGGATATGTTAAACCTTGATTAGATTTAAAAATAGTTTGAGCGGATAATTTTCTTAACGATTCTATGGAATTTACATTTAATTTTTTTGCAAAATCAAGACCCATTTTTTCTGCCTGTTCTAAATTAGTGTTTGGTCTTAAAGTACTACTTAATATACTTCCACCACTTTGTGCAATTGCACCTTTAAATAATCCTTTTGCTAAAGGACTAGCGCACAAATGATTCACTGCAAATGCCCCGGCAGATTGTCCAGCAATTGTAACTTGATTAGGATCTCCTCCAAATGCTGCAATATTTTCTTTGACCCATTTTAAAGCAGCTATCATATCTAATAATGCATAATTTCCCGAAGCGCCATAACCAGATTCTTTTGTTAATTCAGGATGTGCTAAAAATCCGAAAACACCTACTCTATAATTGATTGTTACAAAGACTACATCCTTTTCTGCTATTTCTTTTCCATCGTAGATGGCACAGCCAGCTCCTCCAGATACAAAACCACCTCCATAAATATATACTAATACTGGTTTTTTTATTGGGCTAGATTTAGCCCAAACATTTAAATACAAACAATCTTCATCTATCGGTTTCTTTGGAATTAGAAATTCTTCAGACCAGCACATAATTGGAACAGGTTCAAATTGAATGGGACTTGCACCAAATTGAACACAATCTTTAATACCTGTCCAAGATTGCACTTTTTGCGGCGCTTTCCATCTTAAATCGCCTATCGGAGGAGCAGCAAAAGGAATACCTTTGAAAACATTAATGCTGCCTTCTTTGAAACCAGCTACTTTACCCGAATGAGTATCAACAACAGACTTTTCTCCTTGTAATAATAATGGTGAAATTAGTTTTTGCCAAATTGCATACCCTTTAGTATTCATATGGAGTTTGTCTGCAATAAATATATCATTGAAAGGCTGCCCATCTGCACCAAGCATTGCACTATACACATCCAAGAACTGAATATTTTTTTGAGTTTTAACAAAGCTTTTAATTAATTCGTTGGAAGCTGCCATTTTTTCGTGCATGGACCATCTTGCGATACTTGGCTTCAAGGATAAAAACACAATAGGTGTTGACGCGGGAAGTTGTGTTCTTAAAATAGAATATAATTTCTTAAATCGATTGAAGACATCTTTTGGTTTTACGGTATCATTATCCGCAATATCATTTTCGCCACAGTAAATAAAAATTTGCTTTGGCTTATATTGAATAATTGTTTCTTTTGAATATTGGATAAGATCCAATAAGGTTGCCCCACCGAATCCTCTATTTAATATTGGCATACCAGGAAAATAATCATTCACATCTTTCCATAATCTAAATGAAGAACTTCCAGCAAAAAGAATCTTACCCTCGTCGGGCATATTGATTTTATCTGCTTTAGCAAATGCATCTATTTCGGGCTGAAATGGATTAGGCTGTTTGGCATCTTGAGCAATTGCAAAATTGGCTACAAAACATAAGCCAAAAACTAATAGTTTCCATTTCATATTCATTTGAATTAAATGTCTACGCTTTTTTTAAATTTATTTTTTCTGGAGTGATGGGTAAATCACGAAGTCGCTTTCCGGTTGCATTATACACCGCATTGGCAACAGCAGCCGAAAAGCCAATTAAAGCGATTTCTCCTAAACCTTTTGCTCCGATAGAATTCACATTATAATCAGGTTTGTCAACAAACCAAACATCAATAGGTGGAATCATGCTATGAAGTGGTACTTGATAAGTGCCAAAACTTGAATTGATGATTTGACCAGTTGTATGATCTATTTGAACCTGCTCCGTCAATGCCATTCCAATGCCGCCTACCACACCTCCAAGCATTTGACTTCTTGCTGTTTTTGGACTAATTACTTTTCCATTATCTCCAGTGGTAACCACTTTTAAAAGTTTAACCTTACCTGTTTTTGGATTTACCCCTAATTTTACAAAATGTGCAGAAAAAGAATTACTAGTATATTTCATCTGGGATGGATTATTGCCATTCGAAGTAATGGTAATATCAAGTACTTCTTTATTAGATAATTTCATTAAATCTATCACACTAATTTTTACAGAAGCATCAGTTGTTAAAAAGACATATTCATTTTTAACTTCCATTTCTGTAATTAACTTGTTGGCAAATGATGGGGCAAACTGAATGGCCAACTCTTTTAAATTTTGTTGTAAAGTTTTACAAGCCATATCTACTGCAGAACCAACAGTTGATGTAGTTCCAGAGCCCCCTTGTGAAGGACCAGCTGGAAAATCAGAATCTCCTAATTTAAACTTGATTTTATCCAATGGCATTTGCATAGATGTTGAAGCAATCTTAGTCATTGAAGTAGTTGTTCCTGGACCCATATCACTTACTGCACATTCTAAAACCAATCTTCCATCTTTGGAAAATACTGCTCTTACAGAGGCAGTCCCTTTTCCTGCACCAAATACTCCAACAGCCATTCCATAGCCAATGTACATTCCATTTTCTTTCAATGTCCCTGGTTTAGTTGGTCTACTTTTCCATCCAATTTTTTCTTTGCCATACGCATAGCAATCTTTTAAATTGATAGCAGAAAAAGGCATTTTATTTTCTGGATTGATATCTGTAAAATTTTTAATTCTCAAATCAATAGGATCCATATTCAATTGATAAGAAAGTTCATCAATTGCAGACTCTAAAGCAAAACATCCAGATGCTTCACCTGGCCCTCTCATCCAAATTGGCGTACTTAAATCCAAAGGCAATACATTGTATTTTGTATCAACATTATCAACAGCATATAAAAATCTAGATACATTTACAATCCCTTCTCTAAAATCTTCATACTTAGAGGTGTTACTTATGGCTTCATGGGTTATGCCAATGAATTTACCAGTCGCATCAGCACCAATGCCTATCTTTTGCCAGGATTGAGGCCTATAACCAGCCAAATTAAACATTTGAGGTCTGGTTAAAACAATTTTAACTGGACGATTCAATTTCTTAGAAGCTATACATGCAGCAGGAACATTAGCCCAACTTCTTAAACCGCTTCCAAAACCACCTCCCACATTTTCAGCAATTACTCTTACGTTTTTTTCTTGTAGGCCAAATGTTCTAGCAACTGTACTCTGTGTACTTTTAGGACCTTGGGTTTTATCATATAAAGTGATCTTGTCTTCACCTTCCCAATAAGCAATTGTTGCATGCATCTCCATGGGCAAATGCACTTCAATGGGTATATTATATTCGGCTTCAATAAATTTACTAGCAGTAGCAAATGCTTTTTCCTGACCTCTTTTATAAGTCACTGCAGGCTTTAGTTTAGTTGAATCTTTTCTTAAAACATCAAAATTTGTTTCGTGTTCTTCTTTATCATAAACAGCTTTAACTAATCTTATTGCAGCATTGGCATTTTCAAAACTATCTGCCACAATCAGTGCAATGGGTTGTCCAAAGAAACGAACCTTGTTGTCATATAAAACCTTATGCCCTCTCCATTCATTGACATTCTTTGGTCTTTCAGAAGCATTAGGATTGTATCCTGGAACTGCAGGGCAATTGGCATAATATATTACATCCAATACGCCAGGAGCAGCAATCGCTTTTGAAATATCCAATTCTTTAACAGTTCCTTTAGCGATATTACTTGTCACAAAAACACCATACGCTAAATTGGCAAGCTGGTATTCTGCAGTATACTTAGCCTTTCCATTTGTTTTATCTGCACCATCTACTCTTTCGTCTTGTAAAATGGTCGTATTAATATTGTTATACATGATGATAGATTTAAATTTTTGTTCCAGATTTTGCAACTTCTTCAATAGCGTCTACTATATTTTGGTATGCGCCACATCTGCATATATTGGTATCCATATATGCTTTAATCATATCTCTGTTTTTTGCTTGACCTTCTCTAACACATGCTACTGCAGACATTATCTGACCTGAAGTACAGTACCCACATTGAAATGCATCGTGTTTTAAAAATGCTTTTTGCATTGGATGTAAATCATCTCCTTTTGATAATCCCTCTATGGTGGTAATTTGATTATTTTGATGATTTAAAGCCAACTGCATACAAGACTTAGTTCTTTTACCATTTATATGAATAGTACACGCACCACATTGACCCATCTCGCAACCCTTTTTGGTGCCAGTGTATCCAATTTGCTCTCTTAATAGATTAAGTAAAGTGGTTCTTGCATCAATCTCCAAATCAAGTACTTTACCATTGATACTAAGATGTAGTTTTTCTTTAGGGATAGGTAAAGGAATGATTGATTCTGCCGCAACTGCATTCACCAAAATGGAAGGAGTTAAATACAATGCAGCCAAAGAAGCAGTCTTTTTTAAAAAGCCTCTTCTAGCATCTGAAAAATGGCAAGGATTCATATACGTCGATTTGACGTAAGTTACTAAATTTTGAACTTATACCCCACACCTCTTATTGAAATAAAGAATTCAGGATTTTTGGAGTCTTTTTCAAAATACTTCCTAAAAG
>CANHUW010000087.1 GCA_947463975.1 Bacteroidota bacterium | reverse complement strand
TTAACCAAATATTACTTATAAATTGACTTATCATTTGTTTATTCTGCGTGACTTTCAACTCGGTAGAATAAGTAGCATTTTTTGTAGAATGGTATTTGCTAGGTTTAACATAGTTGGCATTCAAGGAAGCTGCCAATTTGCTAATCATGCTATATTCAACTGCTGGAATAAATGAAAATTGAGGGCTAGATATCGTCTCGCTTACCGATCTATCTTTATTAACTTTTAGTATTCTATAAATACCATCTACAAAATCTACCATGGAGTCTTTGCCAGGCTGTTTATAAAAGGCTAATGTAAAAATATTTCTTTTATGTAAAGTACTATCTTCTTGAATTTGAGCTTTACTAGTAAATGAAATCAACATAATAATTATACTAACAAAAAGCGTCTTTTTAGGGTTGCTATACAAAGGCTTAGTTTTTAAAAGGTAATTTTCACAAAGTTACACAATATTTACCGATCTAGATTTGAGCAAGAAGTTTCGTATCTTAGATCTCTTGAAGAACGCTTTTGCCATAGTTTGTTTGTTTTGTATACTACTTACTACTAGTAGTATTAGTTATTTCTATTGGTTAGAAGAAGCATTACATGAAAAAGATACTTTTGCTCTTATTGACGCCGGGAAATTGAATGCTATAAAAGAAAATGAACATCAAATAAAACTTGTTCTAAATGATAAAGCTCTTTTACCCGATGGATATACTTGGGAAGAAGAGGGAAGAGAGTTTAGCTATAAGGGTATGTTTTATGATATTATTTCTTTAAAAAAGACTGCAAATGGATGGGAATTGATTGCTGCATCAGACGAAGAAGAAGCGGATATGGTCGTAAAGCAATCTAATCATTCCAAGAGTTTACATTTTAAGTTTTCAAAAATTCAATTGCTATTTATAGCACCTAATTATTTTCAAAGTAATTACCTATTCAATCTTTCAAATATTTTTTATACTGAATGTCACGCATCTATTACTCATAGAACAATTAGGAATGTTTCACCTCCGCCAGAGCGTATTTAATTTTTAGACAGTATGGTCAATTTTTTGACCTATCATTTCCCAATTAAAAATTAAATATGCAAAAATTATTTTTAGCATTTTTATTGATTGGAAGTGTTTTGAAATCAAGTGCACAAAAAGATACAACAAAGTCTTTGCAAGAAGTTATTGTATATGCCAATAAATTTCCAACACTTTCAAAAAATATTATACAAACCATTGGTGTTATTACCGATAAAAATTTAATACAGTATCAGTCGAATACTGCAGATATTTTGACCGCATCTGGACAAGTATTTGTTCAAAAAAGTCAACAAGGAGGAGGAAGTCCAGTGATTAGAGGTTTTGAAGCAAGTCGAATTTTGTTAATGGTAGATGGAGTAAGAATGAATAGTGCAATTTTTAGATCCGGGCATTTGCAAAATATTATTACAGTAGATAATATGAGTCTAGATAGAGTTGAAGTGAATTATGGACCTAGTTCAACCTTATACGGATCTGATGCTTTAGGTGGAGTCATTAATTTATTTACTAAAGCACCGCAATTAAATAATAGTTCTAAGTGGAAGACCAATGGAAATATGATTTATAGATATGCCAGTGGTCAAAACGAGAATCGTCAACATATCGATTTTAACATAGCCAATCATAAATGGGCTTTTGTAAGTTCATTTACCAATAGTCGTTTCGGTGATCTACGACAAGGAAATAAAAGATTAGCTGCTTATCCGGATTTTGGGAAAAGACTATTTTATGTAAGCAATGAAAACGGGGTAGATATGATTAAAGATAATAGAGCTAATGTGAATCTGCAAAAAATAACAGAATTTGATCAGGTCGATTTCATGCAAAAAATATTTTTTAAACCTTCTTTGAATACAGAGCATTTATTGAATATTCAATTATCAAACTCCTCTAATATTAATAGGTATGATCGATTAACGGAAACCAATATGGGTATTCCGATTTTTGCTGAGTGGTATTATGGTCCGCAGGTTAGAAATATGGTATCCTATAAATTGAATAAAACAAAGCTTACAGGATACTTTCAAGAGTTATCATTGAATACCAACTACCAACATTTGGAAGAAAGTAGAATTAATAGAAGATACGGTTCTAATAATAGAGACACAAGAATAGAAAAAGTGGATATCATTGGAATGAATATCGATTTATTACATGTTGATAAAAACGATGAAATTCATTTTGGTATGGAATCATACTATAATATAATTGACTCAAAAGCTGATAGAATCAATATAGCAAATTTGTCAAAATCTGCTATTCCAACGCGTTATAGTGATGGCCCAACCAATATGGCGTATCATGCATTATATGCACAGCATACAAAATATTTGAATCAAAATTGGGTGATCAATGATGGATGGAGATTGAATTTTGTACAATTGAATGCACAGTTTAAAGACACTGCCTTGATGCATTTCCCATTTACTGAGGCGAAACAAAATAATACAGCTTTGACTGGTAATATTGGGATAGCTTATAATGGCAATAAGGGTATTAGATCTACATTTGGTATAAGCTCAGGTTTTAGAGCGCCCAATGTGGATGATTTAACCAAGGTTTTTGATACCAGAACAGGTTATGTTTTGGTGCCTAATAAAGATTTGAAACCAGAATATACTTATAATACAGAATGGACAATATCCAAAAGCAGCTCTTTATATTCTATAGGGGCTAGTATTTTCTATTCATTATTTAATAATGCATTAGTAGTTGATAAGTTTACTTGGAATGGTAAGAGTGTTATTTTATATCAAGGAGTACTGAGTGATGTCTATGCAACTCAAAATAAAGCAAAAGCCAATTTGTATGGTTTTAATGTGAATGGAAGATGGAGAATTATGCAAGGAACAGAATTGAATGCTACCTATACTTATACTAAAGGAAATTATTTAAATCAATCCAAAAAAATGCCTTTAGATCATATACCTCCTGCTTATGGTAGATTTGGATTAAAACATAGTAATAAAGTATGGAATGCAGAAATATATAGTGTCTTTAATAGTTGGAAGCGAATAGCTGACTATAATTTAAATGGTGAAGACAATGAGCAATATGCTACTAAAGATGGTATGCCAGCATGGATGACATTTAATTTCAATGCTCAATTTGTTCCAACCCAAGATTTGACTATTGGATTAGGTATAGAAAATATTACAGACCTCAATTATAGACATTTCGCAAGTGGTATTTCTGCTGTTGGTAGAAATTACCTACTAAGTTGTAAAGTGAATTTCTAGTATTTTAAAGATCCCACATTGCTAGAGAATATTTTTACAGCAATGGCTAAAAGTATTACACCAAAAAATTTACGCACTGCTAGTAAGCCTCCGGGCCCTAGCAGGCGTTCTATTAAATTCAAAGATTTTAGTACAATATAGATAATAATAAGGTTTACGACTATTCCAGCTAAAATATAAACTTCTTCAAAGTTTGCTTTAAGCGACATGATCGTAGTTAGTGTTCCACTTCCAGCAATGATTGGGAAGGCAATTGGAACTACAGAACCAGTATGTCCATTTTTGTCCCCTTTAAAAATTTCATGACCTAATACCATCTCCAATCCCAATAAAAAGATTACAATAGATCCACCTACCGCGAATGATTTAACATCCAGCCCAAGCATTTTTAAGAAAGGTTTGCCTAAAAACATAAATGCAATCATTAATCCTCCAGAAATGAGTGTTACTTGTAAGGATTTAATCTTGCCTACTTTTTCTTTCATGGAGATGAGTAAGGGAATAGAGCCTACAATATCTATTACGGCAAACAAAGTGAATATCACAGTGAGTAATTGGTCAAATTTAAATTCCATAAAAAAGCTTTGTATGAAGATACAAAGCTTTTTTAATTTACTAGCTATTTGGTTTTGTAGGGATTAAAGCCAAATGAATCCAATTTGCAGGGTTTGCCCCATTGTATTGTAGCCATAGATTTCTTGAAAACGATCATTCAACAAATTTTGAGCATCCCCATAAAATTGTATTCTTTTGGAATATTGGTAACTTATATGTGCATTCAATAAAGTATAGTAATCTAGTACTACATCTTCTTTACCATATCCACCCACATCAAAACGTTTGCTTATATATCTTGCAGCTATAGTAGCGTCCCACTTTTTATTTAGTTTTAATTGATATTGAAAATTAATAACATGCTTTGGCCTCTTTAATAAATAGCCATAGGTAATAGTGTCTGTATTGGTTAATCTATTTTGATTGGTCTCTTTGCCGTTTAATAAGGTATAATTAATACTAAATTGGTTTTGTTGATTGATTCGATGTGTTAATTCTAGTTCAAGACCATTTACATTTTGTTGAATAAAGTTGAAAAAATTAAAATCTATATAGTTATAATCAATTCCATTATTAATTTTTCTATTGAACCATACGGCTCTTGCATACAATGGTGCACTGTTGTATTCCAATCCCATTTCGGTATTGATAGATTTTTCTGCTTTTAATTGACTATTGTAGCTTATTTGGTATAAAGAAGGTGCTTTGAAGCCACTTGAAATACTTCCGATAGCTCTGAATTTAGAACTAATTGCATAAGAAGGGCTTAAGGTAAATGTCTGATTGTTCCCATATCTAGAATGATTGTTGTATCGGCTACCTAATTCAAGCAAAAACTTCTTATTGTTATTATTGATGATTACAGAACCATAAAGGGCATTTTGGTACTGGAAAGTATCTTTGAATATTTCATTGTAAGGGCCCCATCCGCTAATGCTTTCGTATGTTTGACGATAAGATCCATATCTAAAATCAGACCCAACAATGTATTGAACATTTTTAGATAATTGATATGAATAAAAAACATCTGCATAATGCGTGCTGCCATTATACAGGTTATTTTCATATATTAAATAAGTTTTATCGACGCTATCGTTTAAATAACTTCTATCCTGTGTAGTATATTGATATTGAAATTGAAAGAAAGCTTTATCTTTTTTGTATTTGAGTATCATGCCATGTATACCTGTTGCATTCTTAAAGCTAGCGTCTTTATCATCTTTAAAAGCGCCATAATCAATACTTGAGTTATAAGTAGTTTTTCTAGAAGTCCATTGGAGGTTCCAATTTGAATTTATATCATATTGAAATTTAGCAAACCAACTGTTATTTTCATATGCATCATGATCATAAGTATTGGTTTGATTAGGATCGTAAGCAGATGAAAAGCCAGCAGCAGTTTGCTTTTCTAGTCCAATCAAATAGGTTACTTTTTTAATATTACCATTTAATTGAAGATTGGCTTTTTTGTTTTTATAGGTTCCAAATCCTGCTCCACCTGTTAACCAAGATGTAGTTTTTTTCTTGGTGATAATATTGATTACTCCGCCAATCGCATCAGAACCATATAAAGTAGATTGAGATCCCTTTAGAATCTCAATTCTTTCAATTTGATCAATTGGAATTAAGTTTAAATCAAATTCATTGCTAATCATTGAAGGATCTCCCACAGGTGCACCATCAATTAATATCAAGGTTCTACCACTTGATGCACCTCGCATGTAAATACTTGGCACAGTCCCTAAATTACTTAAGCTTCCGGGGAGTTGTAGTCCAGCCTGTTCATTCAATACCTGTGCGATGGTTCTTCCAGCTTGGCCTGCCAATTGTTGAGCACTGATAATGGTAAGTACTTTACCAGTAGTGTTTTGCTTCTGCTCAATTTTATTAGCAGTCACAATGACTTCATTTAAGGTGTTGTTTTGTTGAACACTGTCTGCATTTTGTGCAAATGCAATTGTTGTAGTGGTAATGAATACCACTAAGAGCTTGATGATTTTTTGGCTCATTGTTGTTTATTTTTCGAATGAAACAATGAGCTTCCTGATAGAAGAGAATTTTTTTACAAATCCTTGCTTTTTACCCGAAAGCTTTTGGTTATTTTTAATCAGGCAGGTCTTCTGGCTCGTTCCTAACATTGCATCCTTCCCAAATTGCTTCAGTGGATATTGCAACGATTGCATTGGCGTAGAACTTACAGCTACGGGAATAGCTCCCGGATTGAACGGGATTCCCTTTTAATCATGTAATGAACCTAATCAAGAACAAACTTAAATGATATTATCTATCTCTCATCTGATATTTATTAACCCCTTGTTGAAAACTAGAATTGTTTTAATATATTTATGCTTAACAAGAAAAGGATGAAAGAAAAACAAGGCATTAATTTTTTTAGTTTAACCATGATTGTGGTGAGCCTAGTGATTGGAATGGGCATTTTCAAAACACCTGCAACGATTGCTGCAAAATCTGGTACTCCTTTAATTTTTTTTAGTGCATGGACTATTGGTGGCATTATTGCATTGTTTGGTGCACTAACTTATGCAGAAATAGGGCAAAGATTACCTGTGATGGGAGGTTATTATAAAGTATTTGCACATTGTTACCATCCTGCTGTAGGTTTTACCATTAATGTATTGATCTTAATAAGTAATGCTGCCTCTTTAGCGGTTGTTGCGTTGATTGGTGCAGACTATGTAAGTGATTTGTTATTTGGCAGACCCTCTAGCACGCTTTTTAATATTGGTATTGCTACTTCTTCTGTTGGATTATTTTATTTTGTGAATTTACTCGGATTGAAAACAAGTAGTAGAACGCAGAATGTTTTGATGATCGTAAAAATTAGCTTAATCATTTTATTGATTTCTTCTTTGTTCAAAGGAGTAAGTGTTCCGCCACATGGTTACA
Organism: Bacteroidota bacterium; assembly: GCA_947463975.1. Taxonomy (GTDB): domain Bacteria; phylum Bacteroidota; class Bacteroidia; order Chitinophagales; family Chitinophagaceae; genus Sediminibacterium. The sequence continues at coordinate 262 of CANHUW010000087.1, read as the reverse complement.
ACGAAGGCAAATTATATGTATATGATGGATCTAATGGTTCTTTGTTATTATTAGTGAGTTTAGTGTCTGTATTTTTTACTTATGGAGGGTATCAGCAAACCATCAATTTTGGTTCTGAAATTGCTAATCCAAAAACCATGCAAAAAGGCATTGTATTCGGCATCTTTATCGTTTTGTTTTTATATCTAGCTATTAATTACACGTATGTTCAAGTAATTGGATTTGATTCCATGAAAAATGCCAATGCTATTGGTTCATTATT
>CANHUW010000086.1 GCA_947463975.1 Bacteroidota bacterium | reverse complement strand
CCACTTTGCAAAGAATCGAACCTTCGGCAAGAGAAAAATCAGCTTATTTGGTACCCAATTATTTAGCCATTGGTGTTCCCATCAATAAGCAAAAGAAAATTGGATTTGCATTTGGATTACAACCATTAACAAGTTTACGTTACGCTGTAAATCAAATAGAAACCTTCAATGGAAAAGATTCTATACTTAACAGCTACAGAGGCGATGGTGGTTTAAACCAATTATTTATTGGTGCAGCAAAAGGTTGGAAATATTTAAGCCTTGGTTTTAATACTGGGTTTAATTTTGGGAGAAAAGATATTGAGACTTTTAAAACCATTACTTATAGCGTAGACTCTAGCTATTTCTATCAGTCAAAATCTAGCACTAAAACTAGTTTTAGTGGTTTGTTTTTAAAATTAGGTGCTCAAGGCGAATTGACCATTTTAAAGAAAGATCGTCCTCTAACAAAAGAAAAAACAGAATATACAATAAGTTACGGAGCGACTTATGCTTTGGACCAAAGTTTAAGAGCCAAACAAGATATTACCAGAAGCATTGGTACTTACACTACTAATATTGAAACACCGTTGGATACTGCCTTAAGTACAACTAATCAAAAAGGCCGTGTTACAATCCCAAGTTTTATTTCCGTTGGATTTGCTTTGCATAAAAAAGAAACCGTAGCGAGAGGTAGTTTTGATCAGTGGGTATTTGGGATTGAAATGAATCAAGCATCATGGAAAGATAGTTATAGCTTTTATGGAAAGAAAGATCCTTTATCTAATTCATACATGATTAGAGGAGGTATTCAATACAATCCAGATCCGTATGCATTTGAAAGTTATTGGTCTAGCGTAACCTATAGAGCTGGATTTTTTAGCGGTAAAGATTATGTGAACATAGATAACAATGGATTAAAAATCACAGGATTTAGTTTAGGATTAGGATTACCCGTTAGAAAGTATCGTTCTTATGATTACCAATTTACTATCTTAAATGCAGCTTTACAAGTTGGCCAAAGAGGAAGTAGCGTAAATAATTTCAAAGAAAACTTCGTGCAATTTACACTTGGATATAGTCTGAGTGATATGTGGTTTAATAAACGCAAATATGATTAGACATTCCATAAAGAAACAAATTAAATTGGCAGTTGCTATTATCAGTAGCTGCTTTTTTATGGCTTCTTGTGAGAATAATGTAAACGAAGTGCGGAATTTAGGAAAGAAAAATGGTGGAGTAGATATTGGAAAAGATGTTGCCATTTACATGAGTAGCGGAGGAAAAATGTCTGCAAAAATTATGGGTCCCATCATGAATAGATACTTGCAAGATAGTAGCAAGATGGTTGAATTTCCCAATAACATATTTGTAGATTTTTATAAAGACAGTGCCAAAGTAGATAGTAAGCTTCGCGCGAATTATGCCAATTATAAAGAAACAGAAAACAATATTTTTTTACAAGGCAATGTGGTAGTGTTTAATTTACAAGGGGATACACTTTGGTGTCAAGAAATGTATTGGGACCAAGAAACTGGAAAGTTTCATACAGATAAGGATGTTATTGTAAAACAACATAATCCACAAGTGAAAACATTTGGAAAAGGCTTTGAAGCCAACCAAGATTTAACAGATATTCGTATCTTTCAAGTACAGCCAAATAGCTACGCCATTATCAACGACAGTAGTACAATACATCCTTAAATACAATATTATGGAATATAGAAAGATGGGTAAAACAGGGCTTCAATTAAGCACATTAAGCTTTGGAAGTTGGGTTACTTTTCACAAACAAATCAATGATGGTATCGCGGATACCCTTATGGGAATGGCTTATGATGCAGGCGTCAATTTCTTTGACAATGCAGAAGTTTATGCTGCAGGAGAAAGTGAAAAAATGATGGGTCGAGTTTTAGCAAAGAAAAAATGGGATAGAACAAGCTATGTACTTTCTTCCAAAGCGTATTTTGGATGGAGAGGGAAAGAGAATAAACCTAATCAAACAGGATTAAGCAGAAAACATTTAACCGAAGCATGTCACGAAGCCTTACAAAGAATGCATACGGATTATTTAGATTTATACTTCTGTCATAGACCAGATAAAACCACCCCTATTGAAGAAGTTGTTCAAACAATGAATACACTCATTCAACAAGGAAAAATTTTATATTGGGGGACAAGCGAATGGAGTGGAGTAGAAATTATGGAGGCGCATAGAGTAGCAGAGAAATACAGACTCATTGGGCCTAGCATGGAGCAACCACAATACAATATGTTTGAGCGACAAAAAGTAGAAGTAGAATACAATGAAATTTATAAAAATGTTGGGCTAGGTACTACTATCTGGAGTCCACTGGCTGCAGGCCTTTTAACGGGGAAATACAATGATGATATTCCAGAAGGATCAAGATTTCAATTAGAAGGATTTGAGTGGTTAAGAGATAGATGGTTAATGCAAGACAAGATTAGAAAAGTACAACAACTAAGCGCACTAGCAAAAGCATTAAAAGTAAGTACGGCTTCATTAAGTATTGCATGGTGTATCAAAAACCCTAATGTAAGTACTGCCATATTAGGCGCAACTAGTGAAGCACAATTAAAAGATAATTTAACTGCTATAGATACTGCTACATTATTAACTCCTGAAATTATGGAGCAAATAGAAGGTATTATCGAAACCAAACCAGCTTTCCCTGAGTGGTAAATAAATAAAAAATATGATTTTCGCCATTATTGCATCTTTATTGTTGATCGGCTTTTTCTCGGGCTATGAAATTGGATTCGTTAGTGCCAATAGATTAAGTTTGGAATTAAAGAAAAAGCAAGGAAGTCGTGCGGGCAATATTTTAGCAAAATTCTTAGAAGCCCCTACCCAATTCATTGGCACTTGTTTAATTGGACTCAATATTTCTTTGGTTATATTTGGTATACTATTCGAAGAAGCTTTACATGAATATGTTTGGTCTGCATTTAATTTAGGGCCCTACGCAATTCTTTTTGGTAACACAGTAGTATCTACTTTAGTTATTTTATTAATAGGAGAATTGGTGCCTAAAGCCATTTTCAAAGCAAGGGCAGCATCCATGATTACTAGCTTTGCGCCTATCGCACACTTTTTTCATGTACTTTTTAAGCCCTTAACGATTGTATTAGTGAATTTGGCGCAATGGGTATTAAAAAACTTATTCAATGTAAAATTGATTAATAAGAAAGAAGCATTTACTAAAGTAGACTTAGCTCATTTTGTTCAACAAACAAAAGACGAACAAAATCAACAAGACCTCAACACAGATTTATTTGAAAATGCTTTAAGCTTACCTGATATCAAAATAAGAGAATGCTTGGTGCCAAGAACTGAAATAATTGGCGTCGAGATCAATACCTCTTTAGAAGCATTGCAAAAAATATTTGAAGAAACTAAACTAAGTAAATTAATTGTTTACGAGGAAAGCTTGGATACCATCGTGGGTTATGTACACCAATTAGATTTATTTAAAAAGCCCCATAAATTGGCCAGCGTATTGCATTCTATACCATTGGTGCCAGAAAGTATGAGCGCTGCAGATTTAATTAATTTATTTTCCAAGAAAAGAAAGAGCATTGCATGGGTAGTAGACGAATTTGGTGGAACAGCTGGAATTGTTACCATGGAAGATGTATTGGAAGAAATATTCGGAGAAATTGATGACGAATATGATGAGCAAGAATTTTTAGAAAAGCAGCTATCAGATACTGAATTTATATTTAGTGGTAGACTAGAGTTGGATTACTTATATGAAAAATATGGTATAGACTTCTCTGCAGATAGTGCTGAAACCCTTAGTGGCTATTTAATTCACAATTACGAGTCTATACCCAAGGTAAGAACCACTATACAATTAGCTCATTTTGAAGCCGAAATATTGTCAGTGAGTGATACTAGGATTGAGAAGGTAAAAATAAGGATCCGATAGTGTAAAATTTAAGGCTCAAACACCCATAATTCCTCTAAAAAAAGTAACTTTATTGCTCATTCATTTTTCGCATGGCAATATTCGATAGATTCAAATCAGACGCGCATTCAGAGATGTCTTTCATAGACCATTTGGAGGTATTAAGGGGTACAATAGTTCGTTCATTATTTTCTATTTTAATAGCATTTGTAGTTTTATTTATATATAGAGATTGGATTATGGACCATGTCATTATGGGTCCACTCTATCCAGATTTTATCACCTATAAGGCATTCTGTGACCTAAGCCATTATTTACACTTAGGGGATTCACTTTGTATGCCGCCAGTAAAAGTAACTTTGCAAAGCACCACCTTTGGTGGTCAATTTCTAAGTGCTATTAGCATGGCTTTTATAGGAGCCATCATTGTTGCATTCCCATTTATTTTCTGGCAGATCTGGTCATTTATTAAACCAGCATTAAAAGAAAACGAATTAAAGAATACAAGATTCATGATATTCTTTGTTTCCTTTTTCTTTTTTGCAGGAGCTGCATTTGGATTTTTTATATTAGGTCCATTTACATTTAATTTTTTAGCTGGCTTTCAACTAGGCACAAGAGGTGCAGTTACCACTATACCAACTTTTGCAGATTATATAGATAATTTAACGAATCTAATATTGGGTTGCGGCATTGCATTCGAAATGCCAGTAATTATGTTCTTATTAACCAAGATTGGCATTGTTACTCCCAAATTCTTGCGAAGTGTAAGAAAATATGCTGTAATTGTAATTTTAGTGATCTCTGCATTTATCACACCAAGTCCTGATTGGTATAGCCAAACAATCGTATTCATTCCATTATATTCATTATTTGAATTTAGTATCATTGTTTCTGCATGGGCATATAGATCTGTTCAGAAAGCAGATGAGGAATGGGATTAAATTAAAAATTAAAACTTTCATTATGGCATTTGTTTTTGATGCAAGTAAGCCTATTGCAATGGGTGCTGATCATGCAGGAGTTGGATACAAGGATCAAGTAAAAACTTGGTTAACTGATTTAGGATATACCGTAAAAGACTTTGGAACCCATGGAACAGATTCTGTCGACTATCCTGATTTTGCGCATCCTACAGCCAGTAGTGTTGAAACAGGAGAAGCTGCCTTTGGTATTTTATTTTGTGGATCTGCCAATGGCGTTGCGATGACAGCCAATAAACACGCGGGTATTCGTGCCGGATTGTGCTGGGAAAAAGAAATTGCAGAATTAACGCGATTACACAATGATGCAAATATGATATGCATCCCTGCTAGATATGTAAGTATCGAAAAGGCAAAAGAAATGATTGCGGTATTTATGGAAACAAATTACGAAGGGGGTAGACATCAAAATAGGGTCAATAAAATTACTTGTTAATTAAAATATCAACTATGAAAAAAGGGATTTGGATTTTAATTGCTTTTATTAGCACAACTACTTTTGCTCAAAAAGCAGAAGACTTAAAGAAATTCGGAAAGTATATTACACAAGAAGGATTAAAACAAAAATTAAGTGTAATTGCAAGTGCCGAAATGGAAGGTCGTGAAACAGCTACTCCTGGTCAAAAGAAAGCTGCAGCTTATATTGAATCTCAATTTAAAAAATGGGGATTACAACCAGGCAATGGTTCTAGCTATCAACAAGTTTATCCTGTATACCAAGATGCTTTAACAGAAAAAAGCTTAACCGTAAATGGAAAAACATTTGAATGGGATAAAGATTTCTCCTTCTCATTGCAAACCATTGGCACAGGTAATTTCAATTATACCAATGTAGTATATGCAGGTTACGGAATTGTAGATGCTGCAAATGGCATCAACGATTATGAGAACCTAGATATACAAGGAAAATTAGTCATTGTATCAGAAGGTAGTGCATCAGGTATTCCTACCATGGGGCAAGGTGGTAATAGAGCTTTCAATGCTAATCCAGCTTCTCCTATGTCAAAAATGAGAAATGCGATGGCAAAAGGAGCAGCAGGTTTATGTATTATTAATGCTGACTTTCCAAAGAAAACAGCAACACCCACCAAAGGAAATATGTATACAAAAGCTAATACTGCAAAAGGTTTTGCTATGCTAAGTATTTCAAAAGACTTAGCCAATGCAATACTTGGAACAAGTAGCTATACTAAAGGAAGTTTCGCTACTCAAGTAAATTTGGTAGCAACCAAGGTGACAGAAAATTTAGAAAGTAGTAATGTAATAGGCTTTGTTCCTGGTACAGATAAAAAAGATGAATATTTGGTGGTATCTGCGCATTATGATCACTTGGGTAAAAGAGGTGATGTAATTTGGTATGGCGCTGATGATGATGGCTCCGGTACAGTAAGTGTAATGCAAATGGCGGAAACATTTGCACAAGCTGCTAAAAAAGGTAAAGGTCCAAGAAGATCTGTCGTTTTTATCATTGTTAGTGGAGAAGAAAAAGGATTATGGGGATCTGACTACTATTCAGAGCATCCATTATTCCCATTAGCCAATACCACTGCTGATTTAAACATTGATATGGTGGGCAGAGTAGATACAGAAAGACAAACAGCAGATTCTTTAAACTATGTATATGTTATTGGACATGATAAATTAAGTACAGATTTACCTGTTATTAATGAGGCAGCTAACAAAGCATCTACCAATTTAACATTGGATTACAAGTATGATGATCCAGCAGATAAAAACATGATTTACTATAGAAGTGATCATTACAACTTTGCTAAGAAAGGCGTACCCGTATTGTTCTTTTATGATGGTATGTTATTAGCAGATTATCACCAACCTACAGATACTATTGAGAAAATTAATTTTGATTTGATGCAAAGAAGAGTGATGATGATTTATTACACTGCTGCAGAAATGGCGAATAGAGATGAAATGTTAAAAAGAGACCTTAAATTAAATATGCCGTCAAGATAAAAAAAAGAGCCCTTAATTTAATTTAAGGGCTTTTTTATTTGCGCGAGGGGGTATTATTGTCCTAAGATATAAGCGAAGATCAATGGAACTACAATAGTAGCATCACTCTCTACAATAAACTTAGGTGTATGAATATCTAATTTACCCCAGGTAATTT
>CANHUW010000085.1 GCA_947463975.1 Bacteroidota bacterium | reverse complement strand
TGTATGTCTAATTTCTGTAACATGATCTACTGCAAGATACTATTGTTTAAGACATCTTTGAATACCTGATTTTGCTTTTTGATCCAAGGAATTCTTGAATGCGTGGTTTTTCATCTCTATACAGGTATTAAAATACTGAATGGCTTTGGTGAAATTATTTTTTTGTTCATAAATCATTCCAATTTGAAGCGCTGCTCGTGCTGCAAAGTAGTCTGTTAAACCAATTCCTTTCTCAATGGCGGAGGTATAAAACTTAATAGCTTGTTCGTCTTGCCCCATTAAATCATAAATGCGTCCTAATCTATAAGCAAATTCGGTTTTTTCAGATTCCGAAGGGAAGTCGATACTGGTTTTTCCAGCTAAGCTAGATAATGCCTGTGATTGATAGCCGCCATCGCTTAGTAATCTTGCTCTCAATAAAATAGGGTTTGGCCATTTTCCTGATTTTGCATTTTGGTATGCTTGTTTATCCGCATCCGTTATCTGGTTGCCATTTTTTAGTACAGCCGTTCTATAAGCATTTGCTTTTCTCATATCCCCCTGCAAATAGGCAATCCAACTTAATCTTTCATAAGCATCTTTGACATAAAAATTGCCTTTAAATGTGGCAATGAACTCTGTAAATGCTTTATGCGCTTTGTCTAGTTTTAATTCATTCAAATTGGCATAGCCTATTTCTAGTTGCCAAAAAGGGAGTTTCAAATAAGCATCAGCATCATTTAATTCAGTTACAATAGCTAAAGCTTTTGCAGATTGCTGATGGTTCAAATACAAATTGGTAGCCATATAGGCATGCATCTGATTGTTTTTAAAATCATAATTATTTTTATGAATAAAATCAAAGGTTTTTTCTTTGTTGCCTTCAAAATTCATAATCAAATAAGGGTAAACTAATAAAGCCTCGTTTCTAGCCCTTTCGCTTAGTTCGTCTTTGCTATTGATATATCTAAGTACCATTGCATTGCCCTCACTGATTTTGCCTGATAAGCCCAATACATTAGCCATCCACTGGTAACCTTTGGGAATAGTTCCAATTGCAGTGGTCAGAATACCTAAGTAAACATCGTTAGGTGTGAACTTGGGATATTTTCTTTTATTCTCTTTAAAGTTTAAATAGGCTTTTCTAAAATCTAATGCTGCTTCCCAGTTTTTATCAAACCGAATAGCTACCAAAGATTTATGCAAATGTGCTAAGCCTAAACTGTATAAATAATAAGGAGAGTTTTGCGGCCCTTTTTCAAACAATTCAATTCTGCTTTTGAAATTTGGGTAAAGCTGATTGTATTCTTGTATATTTTCATTTAGAAAGAGCTGATAAAAATCTGCATAGCTCTCTAAAAGAGGGTAGGATAAATTATGGGAATTATTTTTCTTATCTGCAACAATCCATTTTTTGGCTTCTGGAATTCTAAGAGAAGTGATGGATTCGTAAATGGATTGTGTTCTATCATTCCAAGCATAACTCAATTGGGCTTCACTTGTAAGACATGCAAAAAGGAGCATCCATAATACAATTCTTCTCATAGTGTAAAAATAAAGAAAGGGTAGCTGTTAGGCTACCCTTTCTTAAAATATTTTAATAGTGTTTTACTATTTACTGTCTTTCTCTACCATTTCAGTTTCTACCAAGATACGACCACAGTTTTCGCAAACAATGATCTTCTTGTGCAAACGAATCTCACTTTGGCGCTGAGGAGGAATAGAGTTAAAACAACCACCACAAGCATCTCTTTCAACAGCTACCACCGCTAAGCCATTTCTGTAGCTATTTCTGATTCTGTCGTAGCTATACAATAAACGCTCGTCAATATGAGTTCTAGCATCATCGCTCTTTGCTCTTAATTCTTTTTCCTCAATTTCTGTATCAGCAATAATTTTCTCTAATTCGCTTTTCTTATGTGTTAAAACACCATCTTTCGTAGCAATATTTTTCTTAGCATTTTCTAAAGTTTTCACTTTTTCAGCTAATTCTTCATTTGCGTCACGAATATGCTTTTCGGCTAATTTAACTTCCAAGCCTTGCATTTCGATTTCCTTATTGATTGCTTCGAATTCTCTATTGTTTTTTACGTTGTCACTTTGTTGCTCATATTTAGCCAATAAAGCTTCACTTTCTTTGATTGCAGCTTTTTTGTCTTCGATGAACTCAGTAATACCATTAATTTCTTCTTCTATTCTTGTTTGTCTATTCACTAATCCTTGCACTTCATCTTCCAAATCTTTCACTTCCATTGGTAATTCACCACGTAAGATTTCGATTTGATCGATACTGCTATCAACACGTTGAAGACGGTAAAGGTTTACTAATTTTTCTTCTACTGAAAAGTCTTTGACTGATGCCATATTTCAAGTTTATTTAAGATAAGTTACCGGTTGGGTATTCACCAATGATCGGAGGACGGCAAAGGTAGGGAATTTAATGTTTAAATAAGCAATAATCAGGTCAGGAACATACTGTTCACTTTCCCCATGACCTATGTCCACCAACAGGAAGCGGTTGTCTGCCTCGAAAAACTCATGGTATTTGAGGTCGCTGGTGATAAAACAATCAATATTTTGCTCTTTAACCTTGTCTATTAAGAAACTACCACTACCTCCACATAAGGCTATGGTTTTCAGTTGTTTATTTACTATAGGGGTGTGCTTTACAACCGATAAATGAAACTTTTCCTTCACCCATTGCAAAAAAGAACTGGCTTCTGTTTCTAAGGGAAGCTCCCCCAAAATTCCAGCACCAATTTCATGCCCATGTTGATCAAATTTTCCGGCAATAGGAGCTAAAATACGTCTGTTGTTTAATTGAAGCTGATCGGCGAGGCTTTTGTTTACTCCGTCTATCACATTATCCAGGTTGGTATGAAAGGCATATAAGCTGATATTATGACGAATGGCTTTAATTAAGGTGCGACCTATAAAGTGATTGATATTCAGTTGTTTAACTCCTTTAAATATAATGGGATGATGGCTCACAATCAAATTGCAACCTTTAGCAATGGCTTCATCTACCACCTTCTCGGTGCAGTCCAAAGAACACAATACTCCGGTGCAATCTTGGGTAGGATCTCCACTAATTAAACCTGAATTATCATAAGATTCTTGAAAGTCTAGTGGTGCCCATTGCTCTAAACAATGAATAATTGTTTGAATTTTCATGGGTTAAAATTAGCTATAAAACCCAACTATTTAAGCTTTAAATTGTTAAACAAATATGAAACAGGCAATCTCGATTTTTTGGTTTAGAAGGGATTTAAGGTGGCAGGATAATGTGGGTTTATACCATGCATTGTATCAGGCTAAATTAGGGGGGCATCAAGTGCTTCCGATTTTCATTTTTGACAAAACTATTTTGGATCAATCAGAAGACAAAGCAGATAGAAGGGTAGATTTTATCCATCAAACACTTACCAGATTACAAGGAGATTTAATTGCCAAAGGAAAAACTTTATGGGTTCGTTACGGAAAGCCTTTGGAAGTATTTGAAGAACTCTTTAAAGAGTTTACAATTCAATCGGTTTATATCAATCACGATTATGGTCCAAAAGCCAATGCAAGAGATCAGGCCATTGAAAAATTGACCATTTCAAAAGGAGCTAGTTTTCATCATTTTAAAGACCAAGTAATTTTTGAAAAAGACGAAGTGATCAAAGACGATGGCAAACCCTATACGGTTTATACACCTTATGCCAATAAATGGAGAGCCACATGGGCTAAGCAAATGCCCAAGAAACATCCTTCAGAAAAACTATTGGAGTATTTTTTAGATAGCAAGCCATTTAAGCTGCCAAGTTTAAAAGAGATAGGTTTTGAGAAAAGCGATTTGGTGATACCTCCTATGAATTTCAAAGAGGGCACCGTAAAAAAGTATTCAGAACAAAGAGATTTTCCTGCACTTGAGGGAACAACGCATTTAAGTGTGCATTTAAGATTTGGCACCATCTCGGCAAGAACCTTGGCACTCGAAACGCAAAGTTTGAATAGTACTTTTTTCAATGAATTAATTTGGAGAGATTTCTATCATATGATTCTTTGGCATTTTCCGCATATCGCTCAGGGAAAATCTTTTAAGCCAAAATATGACTTAATACAATGGAGAAACAATGAAGCAGAATTTAAAGCATGGTGCGAAGGCAAGACTGGATATCCGATTGTAGACGCAGGAATGCGTGAATTAAATGCCACTGGCTTTATGCATAATAGAGTAAGAATGATTGTGGCGAGTTTTTTAACCAAGCACTTGTTAATTGATTGGCGATGGGGCGAAGCATATTTTGCACAAAAATTATTAGACTTTGATTTAGCAGCGAATAATGGAGGATGGCAATGGGCGAGTGGTAGCGGATGTGATGCAGCACCTTATTTTAGAGTGTTTAATCCAAGATTGCAAACGGAAAAGTTTGATAAAGAATTAAAGTATATCCGTAAGTGGGTGCCTGAATTAGATAGTTTTGAATATCCAAAACCTATTGTGGTGCACGAAGTAGCAAGAGAAAGGGTGTTGAAAGCTTATTCAGCAGCGTTAAAAGACGAGTAAACTTTTTCTAAAGCATTAATGGCATTGGTGCCTTGAATGCCCATGTCTACACTAAAATCGTTAACATATAAATTGATATGTTGACGCATTACTTGTTCAGACATTTCTTGAGAATGGCATTTCACAAATTCTGGTAAAGTTTCGTAACTATTTTTAAAAGCATATTCAACACTTTCTTTAATCAGTGCATCAATGGTTGCAATCTCATGTTGATCACGATCATTTCTAGCGATAATGCCACCTAATGGAATAGGGGCGTTAAATTTTTCTTCAAAATAAGTACCTAAGTCCAACCATTTTTTTAATCCCTTTTGTTCATAAGTAAATCTATTTTCATGAATAATCACTCCCGCATCTACTTCCCCACTCAATACTGCATCTTCAATTTCATTAAAAACTAAAAACAATTTGTTTTTGACTGCTGGGAACGCTAAACTAAATAATAGATGTGCTGTAGTATTTACACCAGGTATAGCCACTTTCATGGTGTCTGCATTGGGTTGTTGATTTGTATAAATTAATAATGGTCCAACTCCTTTACCTAATGCACCACCGCTTTTAAGTAATTGGTATTTATTTTTTAACAAGGGCCAAACGCCATAGCTAATTTTAGAATAAGGTAATTTGCCTGCTAAGGCCCATTCATTCAGCGTTTGCACATCTTCTAAATGAATATTAAATGTATACCCCTTGGTATCTATTTTTTGATTCACTAATGCATCAAAAATAAAAGTATCGTTAGGGCAGGGAGAGAATCCCAAATCAATTACTGGCATCTTAAGCTATTTTATGCAAAGCATCTAAGTATTGCAATAAGGTTTCATTCAAATTATAGATTGCATCACGCATTTTCCATTTGGCTTTATTTCTTTCACCTACATAATTACTAACTGCTCGGATTTGAATAAATGGTATATGCAAATCTCTGCCCATATAATGTAATGCAGCACCTTCCATAGATTCCAAACTCGCTTTATATCTACCACTATATAAATCAATCGCTGCTTTAGTAGTAGAAATGGTATTGACCGTTACTGCTTTTTTGGAAGGCAGTTTTAGCAGATTAAATTGATTCAAGAAAGGATTAGGCAGTGATTTCTTTTCATAAGGGGCATCGTTAGGCTTATCCAGTTTTAAATCAAATAAGTCTTTCCAATTTTTCTTTTCATATACACCCATATCACCAGCAAAATCATCTTTGATAGCAAATACCTTACCTAAGGGAATTTTTTGATCAAAACTTCCTGCAACACCCACTTGAATAATCAAACTAGGTGTTTCTTGCACAAACATTTTCATTAAAGAAACGCTAGAAGCTAAAAGTCCCACTCCCGATTCATGAAAACCCACAGAGAAACGCTTGTTTAATTTAACATAGGCTGGATTAATTTTCTGAAAGCTAGGCATCCATTCACCATGTGTTGCAGCAGTAATAATGATTCTCATACCGTAAAGTTCCATCAAATTTATATCTTTGCAAAAATTACCCGAAGCAATGGTGTATTTAACAAGAGTAGAACATTTTAACGCAGCGCATAAATTAGCCCATCCTAATTGGTCTAAAGAGAAGAATGAAGAAGTGTTTGGTGTTTGTGCCAATGCGAACTGGCATGGACATAACTATGAATTGTTGGTGACCATCAAGGGTGAGCCAGATGCAGAGACAGGCTTTTTATTCGATGTAAAGAAATTAAGCACCATCATTAAGCAATACGTTATTGACGAATTAGATCATAAGAATCTAAACTTAGATGTGCCATTTATGGCAGGGAAAATGTGTAGCACAGAAAACCTAGCCATCGCTATTTGGCAGCAATTGGCCCCTCATTTACCTTCCAATGTGCACTTACATTGTGTTAAATTATACGAGACACCAAGAATTTTTGTTGAGTATTTCGGTTAAAATATGCTTAAAAACTTAAACGTTTAATTTTTATATCTAAAAGATTAAACAAAATGAATTTCTAAGCGTTATTTATATTGTAACTTCAATGCTTAAATTATTACATGTCAAAGAAAGTAGCGGTATTTAGAAAAGAGCATTTCAATGCAGCCCATAAATTATTTTGTGCGGAATGGTCCGATGCAGAAAATAAGCGCGTTTTTGGAGCATGTAGTAATCCAAATTATCACGGTCATAACTATGAATTAATAGTACAAGTTATCGGTTATCCAGATCCTATTACAGGATTTGTAATGAATACCAAAGACCTAAGTACCATTGTTCAGGAAGAAGTGATCTCGAAGTTTGATCATAAAAATTTAAACTTAGATACCGACGCCTTTAAAAACCTAAATCCCTCTGCAGAAAATATAGCAATTGTGATTTACAATTTAATTAGACCTCGCATTACTGAGTCATTAGAACTAAAAATACGACTGTATGAAACAGAAAGAAACTTTGTTGACTACCCAGCCTAAAGAAGAAAAAATTTCTTTAACTGAATTATTGATTGAAGAAATGGGTGATCAACACAAAGCAAGCTCAGTAGAGACAC
>CANHUW010000084.1 GCA_947463975.1 Bacteroidota bacterium | reverse complement strand
CTTGTCCAGTTTCTGCAGTTTTGGAACTGATGTTGACAATACTTCCTTTATTGGTTTTTAAATAGGGTAGTGTATGATGTGCTAATAAATAATAGTGCACTAAATTTTTATGCATGCTTTGCATAAAGGATTCGTAATTGCCGTGTTCTAAATTCACTCCATCGTTTACACCAGCATTATTCACTAATCCATGTATGGTTCCAAACTGTTCTACGATTTGCTTAATTGCTTTTGCACATGCTTCAGGATTGGTAAGATCTGCATGAATTGTTGTAACACCATCTATAGTAGAAGGGCGTAAGTCTATCACCACTGGTATGGCTTTTTCTTCCAATAAAGTTTTTACTATTCCTTCTCCAATACCTCTTGCACCTCCACTTACTATAATAACTTTGTTTTCGAATCCTAAATTCATATGTTACAATTTATGCTTTGTCTAAAGTATAAAAGCTTTCGCAGTTAGTAGCAAATATTTTAGCTTGTTCTTCTTTAGAAAAGGAGCTGAAATAGTTTTTTATGGTAGTTAACCAGTTATTGTAGCTGCTTGCTACCAAGCATACGGGCCAATCAGAACCAAATAGGATTCTATTCGTGCCAAAAGCTGCCACAACTGTATCTAAGTAGGGGATTAAATCTTCTGCGGTCCAATTTTTCCAATCAGCTTCAGTGGCCATTCCACTTATTTTGCAATATACATTGGGATGACTTGCCAATGCTTTTATATCTTTTGCCCATTCAGTTCTATTACCATTTTTAATATCAGGCTTAGCGATATGATCTACTACAATAGCCATTGAGTCTAGTGTTTTTACTAGTTCTAGTGATTCTTGTATTTGATGATGGTAAATTAATAAATCGTAAGTGTAGTTGTTTTTTGCTAACGCTTTTAATCCATTAACAAAATGTTGTTGTAACATGAAACCTTTATCTGCTCCTTGTAATATATGTCTAAAGCCTTTTATGATTTTTTGTTCTCTATATACTTCGATTTCGTTTTCTATAGTAGGATTCAATAAATCAATCCATCCCACCACTCCTTTGATAAAATGATTCTTATTAGCACATTCAATTTGAAAAGCTGTTTCTTCTTTTGTTTGATCTACTTGTACTGAAATACATCCTTCTATTTTTTCCTTGGCAAAAATAGAAGCCAATTCTTCGGGTAAGAAATCTTTTTGAATGATTTTCATGTCTTCATTGATCCATGCATGATTTTGTGGATGGTATTTCCAAAAATGTTGATGGGAGTCAATGATTCTCATGCCTTAATTTTTTTGATAAGCAATTAATTCTTGCTTACTTGTGCCTAATCCGTCAATGCCTAATTCTACTACATCGCCTGGTTGTAAATAAATATTTGGATTAAAGCCTAATCCAACGCCTGCTGGTGTTCCCGTACTAATGACATCGCCGGGTAATAATGTCATAAATTGACTTGTATAAGAAATCAGTTGGGGAATATTGAAAATTAAATCATTGGTATTTTCATCTTGCATCATTTTACCATTCAAACTTAACCATAATCTTAATTCATGCGGATTGGCAATCTCTTCTTTGGTAACCAACCATGGTCCAAGAGGAGCAAATGTATCACAGCCTTTTCCTTTATCCCATGTGCCACCTCTTTCCAATTGATAGGCTCTTTCACTTACATCATTATGTAAAACATATCCTGCAACATAGTTCATAGCTTCTTCTTCTGTAACATAAGATGCTTTTTTACCAATGACTACTGCTAGTTCAACCTCCCAATCTGTTTTTTCTGATCCCTTTGGAATCATGATTGGATCATAAGGTCCTGACAAAGAAGTAGTTGATTTCATAAACAAGATGGGTTCTGTTGGAATAGCTGCACCTGTTTCTTTTGCGTGCTTTGCATAGTTTAGTCCTATGCATACTATCTTAGAAGGTCTCGCTATAGGAGATCCAATTCTTTCATTACTTCCTACTTCTGGAAATGTATTATCTTTTACGAGTGACTGTAATTTCGTTAAACCATCATTGAGAAAAAATGCTTCATCATAGTCTTTGATATGATGACTTAGATCATAATTTCTTCCATCTATATGTATTCCTGGTTTTTCATTTCCAACATTTCCAAATCTTATCAATTTCATTTGATCTATTTTTTAATTAACTATTTAATGTGACGTATCCTCCATCTATTGCGTAATCGCTTCCTGTAATAAAGCTTGCTTCATCGCTGCATAAATATAAAACCTGTTGAGCAATTTCTTCAGGTTGACCCATTCTTCCAATAGGCTGTGTCTTGGATAATTTTTCAAACATCTCTGCTTCTTTACCAGGGTAATTCTTTTTTAAAAATCCATCCACAAAGGGGGTGTGCACTCTTGCTGGTGAGACACTATTGCATCTAATATTATCTGCTAAATAATCTTTAGCTACACTTAAGGTCATGGCATGGACTGCTCCCTTACTCATACTATAAGCAAATCGATCACTTAGTCCAACCTTAGCGGCAATCGAACTAATGTTTACAATCGCACCTCCTCCATTTTTTTGCAACTGAGGTATTCCTGCATGTAAACAATTGTATACTCCTTTTACATTTACTTGAAACACTTTTTCAAAATCTGTTTCAGTGGTATTTATTGCATTGCCAATATGAGAGATACCTGCGCAGTTGACTAAAATATGTATGGCGCCAATTTGCTCAAATACTTTATTGGTACTTTCTTGATTGGTAACATCAATGGCTTCCGCAATAGCAGATCCTTTTTGTTGTTCGATTTCTACTACAGTTTGTAAGGCCTCTTCTTTGTTAATATCTAACACATATACAATGGCTCCTTGCTGTGCTAATATTTTACAAATTGCTTTGCCAATACCACTTCCTCCACCGGTTACTACTGCTTTTTTATTATTTAATTGAAACATAATCTTGTTTTTATAATGAGACGCCTCTTTTCCAAGGTATAAAATCGTCTTGTTGTAATTGAACTGCTTTTGGAACAATTTCTCCGCTTGCTGCTTTGATGCAATAATCTAAAATCTCTTCACCCATTTCTTCTATAGATTTTGTGCCTTCGATAATTGCACCTGTATTAATATCAATGATATCAGACATACGATTAGCCAATGTTGAATTGGTAGCCACTTTAATCACAGGGCAAATTGGATTGCCCGTGGGTGTACCTAATCCTGTTGTAAATAAAATTAATGTTGCTCCACTTGCTGCTTTACCAGTGGTAGCTTCTACATCATTGCCTGGGGTACACACTAAATGCAATCCCGCTTTGATAGCTGGTTCTGTATAATCTAATACATCTACAATAGGCGCAGTGCCTCCTTTTTTACAAGCACCTGCACTTTTTATGGCATCTGTAATTAATCCATCTTTAATATTGCCAGGAGAGGGATTCATGTGAAAGCCACTTCCCACAGCATGTGCCATTTGATTATAGCTTTCCATTAATTGAATAAACTTATTGGCAGTTTTTTCATCGACGCATCTATCAATTAATTCTTGCTCAGCACCGCATAATTCTGGAAATTCTGCTAATAAAACCTGTCCTCCTATTGCTACTAATAAATCTGCAGCATGTCCTACTGCTGGATTAGCGGATATGCCACTAAAGCCATCGCTGCCGCCACATTTTACGCCTATATTTAATTTACTTAATGGGGCAGGCGCTCTTTCTATTTTATTCGCTTCTACTAAATGTTGTAAGGTTTCTTTGATTGCGTCTTTGATCAGGGCTTCTTCACTTTTTGTACTTTGTTGTTCAAAAACGATTAATGGTTTATCAAATTTTGGATTGCGTTCTAATACATCTTTTTTGAAATCATCTATTTGCAAATGCTGACATCCTAAACTTAATAAAGTGATTCCTGCAACATTGGCATGATCTGCATAAGCTGCTAATAGCTTACTCAATGTTGATGCATCTTGTCTGGTACCTCCACATCCTCCATTATGATTTAAAAATTTTATTCCATCTATATTTTTAAATACTCTTTTGGATTGTCCGTTTTCATTAAATGGCATTTCGTCTATTTCAATGACTTTGCCTGCTTGTATGTTTTGAACAAGACTTGCAGTATATGATTTGTATTTATTGTCTACAGCATATCCTAAGCTTTCGTGCAAACTTGCTTTGATGATATCTAAATTTCTGTTTTCACAAAATACAGTTGGTATAAATAACCAATAATTAGCAGTACCGACTTTGCCATCTGCTCTATGATAACCATTAAATGTCTTGTTTTGATATTTACCTACATCTGGTGCCTGCCATTGATATTGAAAATTGCGATAAGCATATGGATCGGCTTGATGCACCGTGTTTTGGGTGCTCATTAATTGTCCCACTTGAACCGCTTCCTCTTTGATTCTACCAACAGTGATGCCGTACATTATTACAGTAGCACCTTTTTCTAATGAAGTGATGAAAAATTTATGTTTTGCAGCAATATCTTCTAATAAAAGATAAGATTGGTCTTGGTGTAAAATGGTTGATCCCTTCTTCAAATCTGTTAATGCCACCAATACATTGTCTGCTGGATGAATCTTTAATACTAAATGTTTGGTCTCTGACATGCGCAAGCGTATTTAACCCTACAATTTATACAAATCCACTAAAATTTCCTAGTAACTTTGTGCTATGATTCAAATGCTTGATTATTTGGTGACCATACTGACCATTTTATACGCTGTGCTATTAATGGCCTACAGGTATTGGTTCAGTAAGCTAAGCATTTTCAAGCCCTCTGATATTCAAGCAGCTCCCACTAAATTTTCTATTGTTATTCCAGCAAGAAATGAAGCCGCGAATATCAAAGGATGCGTGGATTCTATTTTGGCACAGGATTATCCTAGAGAAGCTTTTGAAATTATTGTGATAGATGATTTTTCTGAAGATGATACCGCTTTTATTGTGGAGGCCTTGCATCAGCAACATCCCAATGTGCATTTATTAAAGCTTGCTGATTATTTTAAACCACATGAATTAACTGCTTTTAAAAAGAAAGCGATTGAAAAAGCAGTATCGCATGCGAAAGGAGATTGGATCATTACCACAGATGCAGATTGCAAAGTGCCTACTCAATGGTTGTCTTTATACAATGCTTATATTATTAAAGAGCAACCTGTTTTTGTGGCTGCACCTGTGATGTTTATAAAAACGAAAGGCATATTGAATCAATTTCAGATTTTGGATTTCCTGGCATTACAAGGTATTACAGCAGCATCAGTGGGTGCGGGCAAGCATAGTATGAGCAATGGTGCCAACCTGGCTTTTGAGAAAGCTGCATTTATTGCAGTGGGTGGATATCAAGGTGTAGATCATATTGCGAGTGGTGACGATATGTTTTTAATGCATAAGATGAAAAAAACCTTAGTAAAGCCCATTGGGTATTTATTTCATCCAGATGCGATTGTGTTAACAGATGCAATGCCTACTTGGAAACAATTTGTTATGCAAAGAATTAGATGGTCTAGCAAAGCAAGATATTATGATGATCGTTCCATTTTTTGGGTTTTGTTGTTAGTGTATTTATTTAATCTCAGCTTTTTATTGATGTTCATCTTAGGTGATTTTAAGAGCCTGATTATTGCACTGGCCTTTAAAACTTTTTTTGAGTTGTTTTTCTTGGATCCAGTAGCCCAATTCTTCCACAAGAAAGAAGAGCTGCGCTATTTCCCGCTGTATCAGCCTATTCATATCCTTTACAACATAGTTGCTGGGCTTTTTGGACAAATAAAAATGTATACTTGGAAGGGAAGAAAGGTGAAATAACCCCCTAATTTTTGTAATTTTGCCCTCTAACACAGAATTATGTCCACTGAATCTATACAAGCTACAGTTGCCTCTTTAACTGCCAAAGATTTTGCCACCGATCAGGAAGTACGTTGGTGCCCGGGTTGTGGTGATTATTCTATCTTGGCGCAGGTACAAAAAGTAATGCCTACTATTGGCGTGCCTAAAGAGAATATTGTGATTATTAGCGGTATTGGATGTAGTAGTCGTTTCCCTTATTATATGAATACTTATGGTATGCACTCTATTCATGGTAGAGCAACTACTATTGCAAGTGGTTTAAAAGCATCTCGTCCTGAATTAAGTGTTTGGCTTGTGGCGGGTGACGGTGACGCTTTGAGTATTGGTGGTAATCACACCATTCATATGATTAGAAGAAATTTTGATGTAAATTTTTTAGTGTTCAATAATCAGATCTATGGTTTAACAAAGGGTCAATATTCTCCCACTTCTGAAGTGAATAAAATCACTAAGAGTACACCGATGGGAAGTATCGATCATCCATTTAATCCTGCTGCTTTGGCAATGGGTGCAGATGCAAGTTTTGTTGCAAGAAGTATGGATCGTGATCCTAAACATTTACAAGCAATTTTAACAAGAGCTGAAAAACATAAGGGCACAAGTTTTGTAGAGATCTATCAAAACTGTAACATCTTTAATGATGGTGCTTTTGAAATTTTTACTGAAAAATCTACCAAGCCTTTGCATGCTTTATTTGTAGAGCAAGGAAAACCATTGGTGTTTGGTGCGAATAATGAATTTGGTGTGCGAATTGATGGTATGCGTCCAGAAGTGGTTACGCTAGGAGATAAGTATAGTGCAGAAGATATGTGGATACATGATGAAAAAGATTTTTACAAAGCGCAAATCTTAACGCGCTTATTTGATAATCCAAATGAAGAAGGAGCCATATTCCCTCGTCCATTTGGCGTGTTTTATGCAGCTGATCGTCCTTGTTATGAAGACATGATGGCTTTACAAATTGAAGAAGCGATTGCAAGCAAAGGCCCAGGCGATTTAGACAAACTCATTCGCGGTAAAGAAGTTTGGGAGATTCAATAGTTTTTTTAAGGTGCTAATCTAACACGCACCCAATGCCCATCTGCATGCAAACTATATTGAATTCGATCGTGTAAACGAGAACTTCGACCTTGCCAAAATTCCATTTCAAAAGGTTTGATGATATAACCACCCCAATGAGGTGGTAAGGGTATTTCACCTTCTTTGAATTGCTCTGCTTGTTCCGCCACGATTTCTTCTAAGAAAGCGCGGTCTGGAATAATTCTGCT
>CANHUW010000083.1 GCA_947463975.1 Bacteroidota bacterium | reverse complement strand
CCTTCAAACTGATCTACTTTAATGGAATAATTTGCATGCTGACTCATAGGCTACAAAGAAACAAGAATTTATCCATTTTTAAGGCAAAAAGAGGCATCTTTGTTTCAAATTCGAATAGATGCATCAGAAGTGGACCAATTGGCTTGTTTTTGCCCTATTATCCTTAGTTTGGGGCAGTTCCTTCGTATTGATGAAAGAAGGGCTAAGGTCTTTTTCTCCCTACCAAGTGGCTTCTTTAAGAATGCTATTTGCGGGTCTGGTTTTAGTTCCTTTTGCCATAAAAGCACTCCCTCAAATTCCCAAAGACAAATTGGGTCTAGTGCTTATTTCTGGAGTAGCTGGTAATTTTATTCCTGCCTTTCTTTTTTGTATTGCAGAAACACAAATTGATAGCGCATTGGCTGGCATCTTAAATTCTTTAACTCCTTTATTTACCATTTTGGTAGGCATAAGTTTTTTCAAAGTTCAAACCAATATTATTAAAATCATTGGGGTGATGATTGGTTTTATGGGATTATGTTTTTTGTTTGCAGCAGGCAAAGACATGAGCTTGCACAATATGGGTTACGCGGGATTGGTTTTATTAGCCACTTTATTTTATGGTATTAATGTAAATATGGTAGGAAGGTATTTGCAAAATATTGGCGCATTAAATATTGCATCCGTTGCTTTTGCTTTTTTGATTTTACCTAGTGCGGCCATTTTAATATTTACAGGATATTTCAAGAACGATTTTACGAATGATTTAGTTATTCAATCAACCCTGGCCAGTGCAGTGTTAGGTATTATTGGTACTTCATTGGCCAGTATACTTTTTTATTATTTAATCAAAAGAGCGGGCGTGATTTTTGGCTCTTTGGTTACTTATGGTATTCCAATAGTAGCAGTATGTTGGGGGATGTTGTATGGGGAAAAAATAACACCCATGCAATATGTTTGGATGGGTGTTATTTTAATAGGCGTTTTTATTGCCAATAGACCAATCATTAAACGGTCATAATTTCTTTTTCTTTTGCTTCTAAATGTTTTTCTACAGCACTAATATACTTGTCTGTTAATCCTTGAATGGTATCTTCTGTACCTTTACAAATATCTTCGCTAGCTCCTTCTTTTTGTTGCTTCTTCACTTGCTCAATATGATCTCTTCGAATATTACGAATCGCAATTTTACTTTGCTCTCCTTCTGCACTTGCCTTTTTCACTAATTCACGACGACGCTCTTCCGTTAACGGAGGCATGAATAATCTAATTTGAACTCCATCATTTTGAGGAGTAATGCCAATATTAGCCCCCATGATAGCGCGCTCAATCAATGCTAACATATTTTTTTCCCATGGCTGAACACTTATCGTTCTCGTATCCAATACAGCTACATTGGCCACCTGACTAATAGGCGTGGGTGTGCCGTAATAATCCACATTGATACCTTCTAAAATAGAAGGACTTGCTTTACCAGCTCGTATTTTAGTTAACTCTATTTCTAAGTGGTTGATGGCTTTTTTCATGCCATTTTCAGCGTCCGTGGTTATTTTACTTAATGCTTCCGACATAATTCTTTCTTTTGAGTACACAAAGCTAATAAATCCTGCCATTCTTTAGCTGTATTTTTTGCTATCTTTGCCTCCATAATTATTTTCACTTATGTCAACTGCAGAATTAACTAAAATTGCGTCTCAAGTTAGAAGAGATATAGTAAGAATGGTACATGCTCAACAAAGTGGTCACCCAGGAGGCTCTTTGGGATGTACTGACTTTTTAACTGCATTGTACTTTAAGATAATGAAATTTGATACCAACTTTTCTATGGATGGAAAGAATGAAGATCTATTCTTTTTGTCTAATGGACATATTTCTCCAGTGTTCTATTCTGTATTATCTAGAGCAGGCTATTTTGATGTAAAAGAATTGGCAAGTTTTAGAAAAATTAATTCAAGATTACAAGGTCATCCTACAACACATGAAGGTTTGCCTGGTATCAGAATTGCAAGTGGTTCTCTTGGACAAGGAATGAGTGTGGCAATAGGTGCTGCGCTTTCTAAGAAATACAACGGAGACGAAAGAATTGTATACTCCTTACATGGTGATGGCGAATTACAAGAAGGTCAAAACTGGGAAGCCATTATGTTTGCAGCTCATAATAAAGTAGATAATTATATTGCTACAGTGGATGTAAATGGTCAACAAATTGATGGCCCATTAAGCAAGGTATTAAACCTGGATAATTTAGAAGAAAAATTCAAAGCCTTCCATTGGACAGTATTACATATGGATGGACATCATATGGAAGAGATTGTTGCAACGCTTGAAAAAGCAAAAGGCTTAACAGGTAAAGGAAAGCCAGTAGTAATCTTAATGAAAACGACCATGGGTAAAGGTGTAGATTTTATGGAGACTGGACATGAGTGGCATGGCATCGCACCCAACGATGAGCAATTAGCTAATGCATTAACTCAGCTAGAGGAGACTTTAGGCGATTACTAGGATCGCACTTCTTGCATTTCGATTAATTTTTTATAATAACCATTTTGCGCAAGCAGCTCATCATGATTGCCGCGCTCTACAATAGTACCTTTTTGTAATACAATAATTTCATCCGCGTGTCTAATGGTGGACAGTCTATGTGCAATTACAATAGATGTTCTATGTTGCATCATATTGTTAATGGCGTCCTGAACGAGCTTCTCACTTTCTGTATCTAATGCCGAAGTGGCTTCGTCTAATATTAAAATCGGAGGGTTCTTTAATACTGCTCTAGCAATGGTTAAACGCTGACGTTCTCCGCCACTTAATTTACTACCTCTATCGCCAATCATGGTATCAAATCCTTGCTCTTTCTTGCTAATAAAATCATAAGCATTGGCAATTCTTGCAGCTTCCTTGATCTCTTCTATGGTTGCATCTGGTTTACCCAATGCAATGTTTGCTGCAATGGTATCATTAAATAATATGGGTTCTTGTGTAACAATACTTATCTGTTGTCTTAAACTATATAAACTATAGTCTTTAATATTTTTACCGTCAATGAATAATGATCCAGCACTCACATCATGAAATCTTGGAACCAAGTCTGCTAAAGTACTCTTGCCTGCGCCAGAAGACCCAACCAATGCAATGGTTTTACCTTTTTGAATACGCAGATTAATATGGTTTAAAATAGTAGCATCATTGTAAGCAAACTGAACATCTTTGAATTCGATAGATTCATTGAAACCATTTAACTCCAGTGGATCTTTCGCTTCTTCAACCACGATGGGCGCTTCTAAGATTTCATTTAAACGATCTAATGTAGCAATACCTCTATTCACATTGTATACCGCTTGAGATAAGGCTTTGGACGGATTAATGATTTGTGAAAATAAAGCTACATAGCCTATAAAAGAACTACCAGACAATATTTCTCCATTCAATACTAGTTTGCCGCCAAACCATAGTACACAACATAATATAATCACTCCTAAGGATTCGGAAAGTGGAGATGCCAAATCTCTTTTGTATAAGATTTTATTTTTGATGAAAAAGATTTCATCTATCAATCCATAAAAACTTTTCTTCACTCTTTTTTCAGCATTAAATGCTTTGATAATTCTTAATCCCGATAAGGTTTCTTCCATTTGACTCAGAATCTCACCCCACTTCACTTGTGCTTTATTGGTTTGCTTTTTTAAACTTCTCCCTATTCTACCCACTACAAAACCAGCCAATGGTAGAAGTATAAATACAAATAAGGTAAGCTTAACGCTAATAGCAAATAATACAATGATGATGCCAATGATATTCAATGGCTCTTTAATCATTCCCTCCAATGCACCAATAATGGAGTTCTCTAATTCTGCAATATCATTAGAAGACCTGCTTAAAATATCGCCTTTTCTTTGTTCTGTAAAATATCCAATAGGTAATTGTAAAATCTTATCATATAAAAGTTTGGAGTATTTTCTGGTAACTGCATTTCTAATAGGTGCTAAAAAATACCAAGATAGATACAAAAACAAATTCTTTAATAATACAGCTGTTACAATACCTATACAAATCCAACCCAATGCTTGCACTTTTCCAAACTGAGCAATGGTGCTTTGTAGAAAATTATAAATAATATCTTTAAATCCACTTGAACTATTCGTTGCTTTTACCACACCCGTAAGCTCTTCGCTTTCAAAGATTAAATCCATGAATGGGATGAGCATACTTAAAGAAAACAAGCTAAAAATGATCGACAAGGAGATAAAAAAGGTATAAAGGCCCATATAGGCTTTGTATTCCTTGATATAACTGATGATTCTAATAAATTTCTTCATAAATAAACTATTCCTCAGAATAATCAGCAAAGTAACTAATTTTACAGCGAATCAACGATTTTGATTATGGAAGAAGGCAAAAGACAAAAACAAGTGGCAGGAGCTATTCAGGCCACTATGAATGACATATTTTTAAAGTTAGGGCTCACGATTATTGATGGAGGCATGGTGTCTATTTCCTCTGTGAAAGTAACCCCAGATCTTTTAGAAGCTAGAATATACCTTAGTTTGTTTCAGGTAAATGACCAGGCAGCATGTTTCAAGAAAATTCAAGCCCAAGCTTGGGAGATTAAGAAACTTTTGGGAGATGCCATGAAACATCAATTGAGAAGAATCCCTGTGCTGCATTTTTATCTAGATGATACATTGGATTATGTATTTAAAATGGAAGAGATTTTTAAAACATTATAAGTGCACTTTTTATTCGCATGGAGATACTTTAGAGGCAAGTATGCTTTTCAGGCAATTCAAATCATTGCTTGGGTAAGTGTTTTCGCTATTGCCATTGGAACTGCCGCACTCATTACCATCCTAAGTGTCTCTAACGGTTTTTCAGATGTGGTTAAAAGTTTATATGCAGATTTTTATGCAGATGTAAGAGTGACTGCTGCCAAAGGAAAGTTTTTTACACTCAATGATACACAATACCATGCACTCAAAAATATGGAAGGGGTTCATGCAATTAGTAAAGTAGTAGAGAATAAAGCTTTATTTGTAAAAGGGGATTACCAGACAGTTGCGACACTTAAAGGAGTAGATACTTCTTATGGAAGCATTAATCAAATAAAGCATTATTTAAAGAGAGGCCAAACAAACATTGGATATAAAGATCAACCCTCATTAATTATAGGTATAGGAGTAGAACGTAAGCTAGGCTTGTTTCAAAGTATGCTGGGCGATACGGTGCAACTATTTGCTGTAAATAGATCAGGTAAAAGCTTCACCCAGATTGATCAATTAAATAATTTATCTGCCAAACAGTCTGGTGCTTTTTCTGTACAACAAGAATTTGACGAGTCTTATGTTTTTACCAATTATTTATTTGCGCAATACTTATTTGATTTACAAGACAATCAATATTCTGCGATTGAACTTTCTATTGATCAAAATAAAGAAGCTGTTGTAATAAAACAAATACAAGATTTACTTGGACCCCAATTTTTAATCCAAAACAAATACCAACAAAATGCCGACCTCTATAAAATCATGCAATTAGAAAAATGGATCATTTTTGCAATATTGGCTTTAATTATGATAGTGGCTTCTTTTAATTTAGTGGGTGCATTAACCATGTTGGTATTAGAAAAACAAAAAGATATACATGTGTTAGGTGCAATGGGTGCTAAACCTGAAGATATTCAAAAAATATTCTTATTGCTATCTGCGATAATGGCCATGATAGGTGCAATTTTAGGAGGCGCTATAGCAAGTGCATTTGTTTTCTTACAACAGCAATTTCATTTCATTAAATTAGGGGGTAGCTCTTTTGTAATTGACTACTATCCTATCAAACCTATGGTAGAAGACTATCTAGCAGTGATAGCTTTGATTGTTTTAATTGCTTTATTAGCAGGTTGGCTACCGGCAAGAAAAGCTGCTAAACAAATTCACGGAAGATTATAAAATAAAAAAGGGGTGCTAAAAGCTACCCCCTTTTTATTTTTATCAGTTTGATTTTTTTTAAATTTACCCATCACCTTCTAGCACAAGTGCTAGAAGGTGTCAGTATCATTCAGGGTGCTAAAAGCTACCCCCTTTTTATTACACTATTGCTCGTTTGAATTAGGTGCATTTTTTACATACCCTAATTTAGCTTCTAAACTCAATGTGGCATGAGGAACTGCTCTTAATCTTGCTTTGTCAATTAACAAACCAGTTACTCTACAAATACCATAAGTCTTATTTTCAATTCTCATCAAAGCTTTCTCTAAGTGATCGATGAAAGTAATTTGACGACTAGCCATTTGACCTAATTGCTCTCTTTCCATGCTCACACTACCATCTTCCATAGTCATATAACGCGCGTCATCATTATCTCCACCCATTTCATCTTTTCTTGTAATCAATCCTTGCAAATAGACTAATTCTTTTTTAGCAGCTTCTAATTTCTTAGTAATTAAGTCTTTGAATTCTGCTAATTCAGCATCTGAATATTTTACTAAAGTCTCTGTTGATCTTTCTACTTCTTTTCTTTTTTCCATAGGAACATACCCTGGTTGATAGGGCACACTGCTTTTAGCACTAATCTTTGGAACTTTCACATCCTTGATGGGCTCAGCAGCTTTACGCACAGGCTTTACCGGAGGAGTAGGTATTACAGGAACAGGCTTTGCAGGTGGTACATATTTTTCAACTGGTTTAGCAGGAGCTACTGGTTTTTTTAACGGAACTGGCGCTGCTTTTACAGGAGCTGATTTCTTTGCAGGAGCAGCTACTTTTTTTGCAGGAACAGCCTTTTTCACAGGAGCCGCTTTTTTAGCTGGAACCACTTTCTTTGCAGGAGCCGCTTTTTTTACTGGTACTACTTTTTTTGCAGGAGCTACCTTCTTTGAAGGTGCTGATTTTTTTATAGGAGTTGCTTTCTTAGCAGGTACTGTTTTTTTTGCTGGAGCTGCCTTCTTTGCAGGAGCCGCCTTCTTTGCCGGAGCTGCTTTTTTAGCAGGTGCTGCCTTCTTAGCTGGCGCAGCTTTTTTAGCTGGTACTGCTTTTTTAGCAGGAGCTGCTTTCTTTGCTGGTGTCGCTTTTTTAGGAGCTGGTTTTTTTGTAGCCATATTT
>CANHUW010000082.1 GCA_947463975.1 Bacteroidota bacterium | reverse complement strand
TCCAATCTCTTAAATTAGGTGAACTATAAAATTCAATATGATCTCCTACAGCTAAAGACATGATCCATCTATTGGTGGGTTCATACCAAAAAACTTTAGGATCTCTAAAATCTCTAAGATGAGGTGTTTTAATCACTGGATTGCCTTTATAGGTCTTAAAAGTTTTGCCTGCATTTAAACTAATAGAGATACTTTGGTTTTGATAATCATCTCTTCCCGCTTTCTCTCCTTCCATACTATGTTGCGTATAGATAGCCACCAAAGGTGCGCGTCTCCCCTTTCCAAATCCCGAAGTATTATTAGAATCAATCACTGCACTTCCCGAAAAAATAGTTCCCAGGGCATTTGGATACAAGGCAATCTTTTTGTGCTTCCAATGAATTAAATCCTTGCTAGTTGCATGCCCCCAATGCATGGGGCCCCAAACACTCGCGTTTGGATTGTGTTGGTAATATAAATGGTATACTCCTTTTACATAAATCATCCCATTGGGATCGTTCATCCATCCAGCTTTAGGGATAAAATGGAATGCAGGACGGTATAATTTATCAGCATTGGGCTGCTTCTTAAACCACTGGGCATTAACGGTAAAACCAAAAACAACAGATAGGAAGATCAAAAGGAGTTTTTTCATGCTACAATTTACTACTAAATATAAATTTGAGAATCTTATTACAACACATAATATATTTATTTAATATTAAGCCATTGTTAATTCAAGTGGAAATGTGACAAAAAACACATTTATATACCATAATTTAAGTAGTTTTGCGGCATAAAAATTAACATTTTATTGGGAAAAACATATACGATAAAATTTTAATATATATTCTGAAATTAGAAATTAAATAACAAACAAATGAAAAAAACAATCTTGTTTTTAGCAACCTGTATGACAACCATCATCAGTTTTGCTCAGATTACAACTTCTACCATCTCGGGTGTTGTTGTAAACGAAAAAAAAGAAGTATTGGTTGGTGCATCCGTTATTGCGACGCACGTTCCAACAGGTACGACTTACAAAACCGTAACTAATAAAACTGGTTCTTACGTATTCCCAGCTGTTAGAGTGGGTGGTCCGTTTACAGTAGCAGTAAGTTTTGTAGGTTATAAAAATGATCAAGTAACAGACATTGGAACCAATCTTGGTGTTGCTTCGAATGTTGACTTTACTTTATTTACATCAGGTTCAAGCTTACAAGAAGTTGTTGTTTCTTCTAATAGAAACGGAATTTTCTCTAAAGAAAGAACTGGAACTGCTCAACAATTTGGCAGAAGAGAGTTACAAAATATCCCAATCACTGGTGCTAGAACTATTGAAGGTATTACCAAATACAACTCAAACGGTAATGGTGCAAGTTTTGGTGGACAAGATTCTCGTTTAAATAATTTTACCATTGATGGTTCTCAATTCAATAATGGTTTCGGTTTAGGTTCTTCAGCACAAGCTGGAGGTAGAACTGGAGCTTCTGCTATCTCTTTAGATGCGATTGAGCAATTACAATTAAATATTGCTCCATTTGATATTCGTCAATCAGGTTTCACTGGTGCTGGTATCA
This sequence comes from Bacteroidota bacterium, assembly GCA_947463975.1. GTDB lineage: Bacteria > Bacteroidota > Bacteroidia > Chitinophagales > Chitinophagaceae > Sediminibacterium. The sequence goes on along the minus strand of CANHUW010000082.1, from coordinate 5,598 downwards.
ACGCAGTTACAAGATCTGGTACAAACGAAATTGAAGGTTCTTACTACCAAACAGAAAGAGATAACTCTTCTAGATACAATGGTAGCAAAGCTGCAGGAGTTACAGTAACTCCTTCTAAATTTTCAGAGAAAGTAAAAGGTTTTAGAATTGGTGCCCCAATCATAAAAAACAAGTTGTTCATATTTGCTAACTATGAAAAATTAGAGAAGACAGAACCTGGTACCAACTGGATCTCTACTGGTTCTCCTTTAACAGGATCTCAAATTTCAAGACCAACATATGCTCAATTAGAAACTTTGTCTAATTTCATGAAAGACAAGTTTAACTACATCACTGGTCCTTGGGAAAATTATAACAACGCAACAGTTTCAGAAAAATTCTTGATTAGAACTGACTGGAACATTAACGATCAGCATAAATTAACTGCTCGTTATGTACACCATAATTCAAATGCAGATATCAATATCTCTAACTCTGCTTCAGCAGGTTTTGGTAATAGAACTGGTTCAGCATTAGCAATGAGTTTCCAAAATAGCGGATATGGTATTATGGATAATACACGTTCTATTGTTGTTGAATTAAATAGTAAAATTTCTAATACTTTACACAACAATTTAATTATTGGATACGATAAGCAAATTGAAGATAGATCATACAGAAGTAGTGTATTCCCAACTATTGATATTAAATTAGGATCTACTACTTTGACTTCAGTTGGATTTGATCCATTTACTCCAGGTAATAAGTTAGATTACAATACTTTTCATGTAACGAACAATATCACTAAATATGCGGATAAGCATACATTGGTGGCTGGTTTCAATTTTGAAAAATATCAATCCAACAACTTATTCTTCCCTGCATCAAATGGTGTATATGTATTCAATAGCTTAGAAGATTTCTATACAGCTGCTAACCAATCATTGGCTGCAGGCGGTGCGCCTTCAGCTTTTGTACCAGCTAGAACTCAATTCCGTTATTCAGCATTACCAGGTGCCATTGAGCCATTACAAGTTTTAAATACATCTCGTTTAGATGTTTATGCTCAAGACGATTATCAATACAATAAGAATTTGAAATTCACTGCAGGTTTAAGAGTAGCCATGATTGATTTTGTCAATACAGCAATTGAAAACCCTGCAATTACTGCAATGGCATTTGCAAATGGCGCTTCATTCAACACAGGTGTAATGCCAAAAACGCAATATTTATTTGAACCAAGATTTGGATTTAACTGGGATGTTGAAGGTAAAAAGAAGACACAAGTTCGTGGAGGAACAGGGGTATTCACAGGTCGTCCTCCTTATGTGTTTATTTCAAACCAAGTTGGAAACAACGGTGTGTTAACTGGATTTATTGACGTGAGTGGTGCTGCAGCAGCGAAATATGGTTTCACTCCAAATCCAAACAAATATTTTATTCCATCAACGCCAACATTACCATCTACATTTGATATCGCTTTAACTGAAGAAAATTATAAATTTCCTCAGGTTTGGAAATCAAATTTAGCGATTGACCAAAAATTACCATTTGGCTTAATCGGTACAATCGAATTCTTATACAATAAGAACTTAAATGCAGTTCATTACTACAATGCCAACTTAGAGAACCCAGTAAGTTCATTTGCTGGAGTAGACAACAGATTTAGATTTGCAGGTAATGACAATGGCGTTAGAATCAATGATAATGTATCTAATGCAATAGTTTTAGCTAACAAAAACAGTGGTGATTTCAAATCAATGACATTGAAATTAGAAATGCCTTATAGAAAAGGTGTTTGGGGATCTTTAGCTTGGACAACGTCTAATGCAACTGATTTCATGAGTGCAGGTTCAATCGCTTCAGGTAGCTGGACAAGTGCAAGAGCTGTAAATGGCAACAACAATTTATACCTTTCTAATTCAGACTTCAATATTCCAAACAGAATTGTGGGTTTATTTGGATATAGATTAGAATATGGTGGTGAATTTGGTGGTGCAACAAGTATTTCTGTAGGTTATGTTGGTTCTCAAGCGAATCCATACTCATACACTATCTCTGGTGATATGAATGGAGATAGAGTAAACAACAATGAATTGATCTTTATTCCTTTAAAAGGAACTGATATCAAATTTGCTCCTTTAACTGTTGGATCTACTACTTACAGCGAAGCTAACCAACAAGGTGCTTTAGAAAAATACATTCAACAAGACGAATATTTGAATGCAAACAGAGGTAAATATGCAGAGCGTAATGCTTCTACATTACCTATTTTACATCGTTTTGATGTATCTGTAGTACAAGAGTTCTTTGTTAAAGTAAAAGGAAAGCGTAATACATTACAATTAAGAGCTGATATCTTGAACTTTGGAAACATGGTTAATGATAGCTGGGGTGTATCTCAAAGAGTTACTAACCCTCAGATCTTAGCATTTAGTTCTGTAAATTCAGCTGGTGAACCATTGTACAGATTGGCAACTCAAACTGCTAATGGTAACACAGGTTTAATTAGAGATACTTATCAAAAGAATTCTTCTGTATTTGATGTATGGCAAGCTCAACTTGGCTTAAGATATATCTTTGGAAGATAATTTATAAGATAAATGATTCAGAAAACCGCCTCCCATTGGAGGCGGTTTTTTTGTGCCTTCTTAAAGCTACTAGATTGCAGATTTTAGAATATATTTATTCTACAAAATAAAACTATGGCAATTTCAGCATGGGAGCAATCCACTTATTTCGCACCAAAAGATGTGGTGATTATTGGATGTGGATTTGTGGGTTTATGGACCGCTTATGAGTTAATCAATAAGTACCCCAAAATGCATATTACTATTTTGGAAAGAGGCGTGATCCCATCGGGTGCTAGCACCCGAAATGCAGGCTTTAGTTGCTTTGGCAGCGTATCAGAATTAATGTACGATGTATCTTTAATGGGAGAAGCCAATATGTTAGAGACGGTGAAGATGCGATATGATGGCATACAGAAAATTCAAAGAACCTTTGATAAAAAAACAATTGATTACGATCAGTTGGGCGGATATGAACTGTTTGAAAAAAATGGAGACTATGATATTAGCAAACTGGATGCAGATATCGCCTACCTAAACAAGGTTTTAGCACCAGCATTAAAAACACCCAAAAAGAACGGAAAGTATGTACCCATCTATTCTAATCAGACCAAAAAAATTAAACAACTAGGTTTTCAAGGAATTGAAGCACTAGCATTTAGTCCTTTCGAAGGTCAATTGAATTCTGCAAAATTGGTTTTAGCATTACAACAGGCGGTGCAATCCAAGGGCGTTCAAATATTGTTCAACACAGAAGTACAAAAATTCAAGTCACATAAAAAAGGCGTAACCATACAAACTAATTTAGAAGCACCTTTAGAGACCAAGCAATTACTCATTTGCACGAATGGATTTGCCAAACAATTGATCCCTAGTCTAGATGTGGTGCCAGCAAGAGGACAGGTATTTATTTCAGAACCCATTCCAAATTTGAAATTCAAGGGCACTTATCATTTTGATGAAGGATTTTATTATTTCAGAAATGTAGGAAATCGATTATTATTAGGAGGTGCAAGAAATAAGGATTTCAAAAACGAAAAAACCTATTCGCTAGAAACCTCCCCTATCATACAAAAAACCTTGGAAGACTTTATGATGAAACGCATCCTTCCAAAGGGATCCAAGAAACCAAAGATTGAATTAAGATGGAGTGGCACCATGGGAATGGGCAAAATCAAAAAACCAATTATTGAAGAAGTGCAACCCAATATATTCTGCGCTGTGCGCATGAGTGGCATGGGTGTTGCCATAGCTCCTGTTGTTGCAGAGAAGGTAGTTAAATTAATGAAAGGGAAATTATTGAATACATATTCGTAATGCTTGCTCTACATCCATAACAGGCAATGTACTCTTCTTAAAACCCTTTTTATCCCTAGAGACAATAATATCAATTTTAGCATTAGAAATGGCAGAATAAAACTGTACAGAATCTTCAAAATCAGAAAAACTTGAATGAAGTGATTGTGAAATGATATTTTTATTTACATCTATTAATTCAGTTAAATCAAACAATGTATTTAAAAGACTTATAACCTCTTTGTGTGATTTGATTTGTTTATACAATAAGTAATAAACGTTTGTATAGGAAATAGCTGAAACAAAAATCTTTTTTTTATTCTCTGCATAAAGATCAAAAAGTTCAGTGGCTGCATTCGAGAAAGATTCTCTATTACCAAGAAAATCAATAATCACATTAGTATCTGCAAAAATATTTCTCATTTTAATTTATTATATCTTTCTAATAATATATTTCCTAGCTCTTCTTTGTAGTTGAAATTCTTTGGAATATTTAATACACCTTTTAATTTAGCTACTTTAGGATTTAATTTTTTTGAAATCCCCTTCTTCAGTTTAGAGCCTCTATCTTCATTTGAAATCGCTTTTAAATAATGCTCTACCAAAGAAGAAAGACTTTCGTCCTTTTTCTTTGCATATTTTTTTGCATTATAAATCACCTCATCCTCAATTACAAGCGTCAATTTAGTTTTCATTACACGTGTATTTTATTATTCAAATATACGTGTAATATACAATTTATAAAAAATATATTTGACCGTATGTATACCTTAGAAACCTTTCTAAGCGTATCTTTGCGGCATGGGGCAGAAAAAATTAATCAAGTTTGCGGCAATCAAAGCATATGAGAATGTATTAGAATATCCGCAGGATATGCAAGGCAAATGGAATGCATTTTTCGCTGAATTAGAAAAAGGTTCCACCAATATTCAAACAGAAGCCCTATCAATAGATGCCCCTACCAAACCATTGGTGGTAGAATTGGCTTGTGGAAGAGGAGAATACGCCGTAGGATTAGGCAGAATGTTTCCTGAACAAAATTTTATAGGTATAGACATTAAAGGCAATCGTATTTGGAAAGGTGCGAGTATAGCGAATAAAGAAGGATTAAAAAATATTGCTTTTGTAAGAACACAGATAGATCAGGTAGCAACTTATTTTGGTAAAGAGGAAGTGAGTGAAATTTGGATCACTTTTCCAGATCCACAATTAAGATGGTCAAAAGCAAAGAAACGTTTAACCCATCCTAAGTTTTTAAGATTGTATCAGCAATTTTTAAAAAAGTCTGATGCCCCATCCAAAACAGGTATTGTACATTTAAAAACTGATAGCCCAAACTTATACTTATTTACCCTTAAAGTGATTGAGTTATATGGCTTGAACCTAGTGTACAAAACAGACGATTTGTATGCAGAAGCTACAATTGATCCTCGCTGTTTAATCAAAACATACTACGAAGGCAAAGACATCGCACAAAGCAACCAAATTCACTACATACAGTTTACTTTAGATAAAGACTTACCTGTTGAATTAGATGAGGTCTTGAAAGAAGCGATTAAGGATATTCCTTTAGACGCAGGGGAACTGTTAAGAATGCAATCATATGAGCGAGAATAGAGAAGAACATGAAGAGTATTATATAGACGCTAAAGGCCGTTGGGTCTTTACAGCTGTCTACCATGAGAAGCGTGGATATTGTTGCGGAGAAGCATGTAAGCACTGCCCTTATGATTATGAATCTGTTCCCGAACCC
>CANHUW010000081.1 GCA_947463975.1 Bacteroidota bacterium | reverse complement strand
TGAAGACGAATTTCAAAAATCAGGCAGAAATAGTCGTGAAGCTAGACAAAGAGATCAAAAAGGCATATGGGTCTTAGCTGCTGTTAAAATGCCAGCTGTTTTAATTGAAACTGGCTTTATATCCAATCCACAAGAAGAAGATTATTTAAATAGTGAAGAAGGTCAAAATCAAATTTGTGAAGCAATTACCAAGGCCTTGGTAAGGTATAAGACCTCTCTGGAGATCCAAAAAAGCGCTAAAGACAGCAGATAATACAGGGTTTATTAGTTAAATTTGCATTGTAATCATTTAATTACAGCAATGCGTGTATCAAACGAAACAAAGGTTGGAGCTCTAACAGTAATCGCTGTTACTTTAATTGTACTTGGATTTAATTTTCTAAAAGGAAAAACTATTTTTAAGTCTGGTAACTTCATTTATGCCAAATACCATGACACTAAAGGATTGATTGTATCCAATCCAGTTTATGTAAATGGATATCAAGTTGGTACTGTTTTTGAGATTGAAAATTTAAATGCTCAGTTGTCTGATATTAGTGTAGCGATTAAAATGAATAACAATTATCAGATTCCCACTAATTCCATCGCAACCATTCAAGAAAATCCTTTAGGAACCAATAGTATTTATATCTCATTGGGAAATGCCACTACCTATTTGAAAAACGGCGACACTGTAAAAACAGCACCTGCAACCAGTTTATTAGGAGATTTTATGAATACCCTCTCTCCTATGGGCGAACAGTTTAAAAAAACGATCGATGAGTTAAGAAAAGTATTGGTGAATGTGAACGATGTGATGGATGATCAGAATAAAGCTAATTTTAAAGAACTCATAACAAATCTTACCAAGACTTCAGATAATTTAAACAAGTCTATGGCATCTATTGAACAAATGGTAGATCAACAAGGTGGTTCTATAGCACAAACAGCTGAAAACATAAACGGGTTTACAAAGAACTTGGCGGAGAATAATAAAAAGATTAGCAATATCATCAATAATTTAGATAGTACTTCGCAATCTATCAAAGACGCTAATTTGAATAAAACAATAAAAGATATTCAAACAGCACTTGTTGGAATTAATTTGACTTTACAAAAGTTGAATACTGGCAATGGAACTGCAGCTAAGATCATGAATGATCCATCGGTTTATTCAGAATTGAAAAATACCATTCATAGTGTGAATACATTAGTAGATGATATTAAGGTACATCCAAAGAGATACATCAATATCTCGGTTTTTGGAAAGAAAGATAAAACTACTCCATTAAGCAAGCCTATTGCGGACACTGTTACCAATGAATAAATTATATTGGACATTAATTATTTTTTGTGCTTCATTATTGAATGTTCATGCACAAAACTCTACAAACCCTGTGTTAGTTGATAGCAATTCTACATTGATTGAATTTTTATCAGCTGCCTCTTACAATGTCAAAAAAGTAGATTCCATCAATTATGTTATACTGGTAGGTAATGTTCAAATTAGACAAGGAAAAACATTAATGTACGGAGACAGTATTGTATTAAATTCTTCTAATAACATTCTGGAAGGCTTTGGACATATTCATATCAATGATGCGGATAGTGTGCATACTTATGCTGAATACTTAAAGTACTTAGGAAATAATAAAAAAGCCTACCTCAGAAAAAAAGTAAAATTAACCGATGGCAGAGGTGTATTGACTACAGACTCTTTAGACTATGATGTCTCTATTAAAGTAGGGCAATACAACAAAGGAGGAAAGTTGGTGAGAGACAAAACCGTATTGAAAAGTATAGAGGGCTTTTATTACGGAATAACAAGAGATGTTATTTTTAGAAAGAAAGTAGAATTATTAGATCCGGAAAGTACTATTTTGACGGATACTTTAGAGTATAATACCTATTCTCAACTAACGAATTTTATCAGTCCTACAAAAATTATCAATGGATCAAGAATTATTAAAACATCCAATGGCAATTATAATTTAGGTACCAAAAAAGGTTACTTATACGAGCGATCTATTATTGATGATAGTACATATATTTTTACGGCAGACGAAATGGCTATTGATGATTCTTTAGGCTTAGGAGAATTTAGAGGAAACGCTTTATACAAATCTAAAGATTCATTGTCGTTTGATATGATTGCCAATCACATCAAAACCAATCGAGCTAAAGGTGTTTTGTTAGCTACTGAACTACCCACTTTGTTAATCAAGCAACCAAAGGATACGCTATTTATAAGTGCCGATACTTTATTTTCTGCAAAAATTTCTGATTTAAAAAGGCCTTTGCCCCAAGCTAGAGATTTGCATGTAATCAACACGGATAGTAGTTTAGATAAGTACTTTGAGGCTTTTCACAATGTCAGCATATACTCAGATTCATTGCAAGCAAAATGCGATAGTTTATTTTACGGATTAGCTGATTCTACCATTCGTTTAATCACTCAGCCAATCGTTTGGTCAAATGATAACCAAATTACAGGAGATACTATTTATATGTTTGTCAATAATAAAAAACCTGAGCAATTGAGTGTAATCAATAATGCTTTTGCAATCAATAAAGTAGATACAACACAATATTATAATCAAATTAGAGGCAATAAACTGAAAGTGTGGTTCGAGGATGGATCCATTAGTAAAATGCAAACAAAAGGTGGTGCTGAAAACTTATATTTCGTATTAGATGATCAAAAGAAATTTATCGGAGTAAACCATTCAACTGCTCAAATGATTGAGATTGAATTTGAAAATAGTGAGCCTGCAAAAGTAAAGTTTGTGAATCAATTACAAGGAAAACTGAATCCATTAAACAAAACGCTCCCTGAAGAATTAATCATTAGAGGATTTAAATGGCAAGAATCAAAAAGACCTAAGTCTAAGTTTGAGATCCTTTCTCCATCATCAAGTAAGCCTTTATAAAGCCTTCTATCTCACCATCCATTACTGGCCCCACATTTCCCACTTCAAAATCTGTTCTATGATCTTTAATCATCTTATATGGATGAAATACATAGGATCTGATTTGACTACCCCATTCGATTTTCTTTTTGGTAGCATTGCTAGCATTTAATGCTTCTTGTTTTTTTCGCATCTCTTCTTCATAGAGTCTACTTTTAAGCATCTTCATGGCTAGCTCTCTATTTTCCCCCTGTGTTCTTGATTGTTGACATTCCACAATAATACCAGAAGGTATATGTTTTAATCTAACAGCTGTTTCAACCTTGTTGACGTTTTGACCGCCCTTTCCACCACTTCTATAAAATTCCCACTCAATATCTGCAGGGTTTACATTAATCTCTATGCTGTCATCTATTAAAGGATAAACATAGACAGAAGCAAAACTAGTATGTCTTCTTGCATTACTATCAAAAGGAGAAATTCTCACTAAACGATGTACGCCTGATTCGGCTTTTAAGAAACCAAATGCAAAAGGGCCATCAAATTGAATGGTAGCAGATTTAATACCTGCACCATCTCCTTCTTGATAATCTAGGGAACTAACTGTCCAACCTTGCTTCTCACCGTACATGGTGTACATTCTTAAAAGCATTTCTGCCCAATCTTGACTCTCTGTACCTCCAGCTCCGGGATTAATTTGCATCACTGCAGGTAACTCGTCTTCAGGTTTATTGAGTGTACTTTTAAATTCAGCTTCTTCGATTGCTGCAACCGCTTTATTAAAAGCTTCTTGCGTTTCTAGTTCTGTTGCATCACCAGATTTCCAAAAATCAAATAATACTGCAAAGTCTTCCACACTATTTGCTAGTTCATTGTATAATTGAACCCAATATTCATTTACTTTAATTTCTTTCATAATACCCGTTGCACGTGTATTATCGTCCCAAAATCCGAGAGACATAGACATCTGTTTATCCTTGTCTATTTTTTGTAATCTATTGTCAACGTCAAAGAAACCTCCTCAGGACACTCACTTGGTCCCTCATGCGCTTCAATTGTTCTATCGTCATGATCTAAATTTGGTATCTTAAAAGATACAGGTTAAAAAATACTACAAGCCTCGTAAGCCGGATTCTGTTTCTAAACTATCATTTATCTAGCCTCAACATTACTGCTGAAGTCATGCTGCCTACCCTGGAACTTGAACGAGTCGCTCTTAATCGTTCCTATACGTGGCATTACAGCACCCAAGGTTTACCCGATCTATTAATTACTTATTAGATCTGTGAGCTTTTACCTCACATTTTCACCTTTTCCTCTTACGAGGTAGTTATTTTCTGTGGCACTTTCTCTATCTTAATTGCTTAAGACGCCGGCTATTCACCGGTGGGTTACTCTTTGCTGTCCGGACTTTCCTTGGCAATTGCTTGCCACGATAGCTCGGGTTTGTAGTAATGTAAAGGTAAGGCATTCTCATTAGAGTCTCCCAAAGGGGACTTTAGTAAGAAAAAAACACTTCAGTTGCTCCATAGTCATAAAACTCATTGTATTGATTTACAAAGCTTTTTATCCCTTTCTTTACTTTTAATAAGTCGTGAATTTCTTGTTTCAATTTTCCTTTCCCAACTCCATGAATTAAAATCAAACTAGGTAAATGGTTTAATTGTGCTAGTTCAACCCATTTTTCAAACTCCTCTAATTGAATTTGAAGGATTTCCGCATTGGTCAAATGACTATGTTGATCAACCAATTTTTCGATATGTAAATCCACTACAGATCTTGCTGCTGGAATATGTTCTTTTATTTTAGATGCATCATATACTTTAAAACCTGCATTTCTAAGAAGATCTAAAGGCACATAATTATCTTCTTCTTTATCTGGATATTGATCAAATAAATGATAAGCAATATTAGGTGTTCCCTCTTCTTTTAATTTTTCAACTCTTTGAAAAAATTGCTTAGACTTAATTTTAACCTGTGTTTCAAAATGCGCTGCTTTCTTTTTATGAGGTTCCAATAATGAAAAGTCAATAAAGAATCCTAGTCCGTCATTTACCATTTCAAAATCAATATCATGAATATAAAAATCTGTATGGGGAGCTAAAGTGGAAGCTATGGAAAAACCATCATTTGTATGGGTATTTTGAACATAATCAAATTGATAACCCACCCTGGTTCTGTTGGATAAAAATATTTTTAATGATTCTACAATTTCATCATTAAAATCATCTAAACTAAACTTAGGAACCAAATACAACCAAATGCCTTCATCTTCCTTACTATCGTTTTTTTGAATCTTCTCTTTAGGAATTTGATCTACATATATTTTATTAGGCGCAGCTTTTGTGGGAAATAATTTCTTTTCTGTGAAACGCTTATAGTAAGGGAAATCAATTTGATCCATGTAAGCAGGGAACTTTACGCCACGAACTTCAATCATGACCATCTTGTCATTCATGATTTCAATGATTCTACCTTCCTCATTACTGTGAATCACTAATATCTCGTCGCCTACTTGGTACTTCATATTATGAATTTAGCTTGGAATGCTTTCTACCATAACTAGCATAAAACACTAAACCAATGGCCATCCAAATAAAAAACCACAACCAACTGACTGGCGGAATTTCAATCATTAAATATAAGCAGCACATTGCACCAATGATCGGGATGATTGAATACTTCCTAATAAATGAAAAAATTGCTACAATGATTAAGATAAAAACAAATACTAAAAATAAAATTTCTTGATATCCTTCATTTCCAGCTTGTACAAAAGCAGAAGCAATTCTTTCTTTACTGAAATAAATAAAAATAGCAGCTAAAGCAGGAATAATCAATTGCCCATTGATATATGGCAATCTAAAAGCTTTGGATGTAATATCAGGTGAAATACGTGGCAATACTAAAACACCAAAACAAACTAATACAAAGGCGAATAATGTACCAATACTGGTTAGGTCGGTCATTCTGCTGATAGACATAAATAAACTTGGAACTCCAACGAAAATTCCAGTAATGATAGTGGCGAAACTAGGTGTGCCAAATTTCTTGTGCACTGTTGCAAATTTCTTAGGCATTAAACCATCTCTACTCATACTCATCCAAATTCTTGGTTGACCTAATTGGAAAACCAACAAGACACTAGTAGTGGCTACGACTGCACTTACAGAAATAATATAACCTATCTTATGTAACCCTATCTTTTCAAAAACAAAAGCAAGAGGATCGTCTACTTTTAATTCCGTATAAGAGACCATTCCTGTTAATACTAATGCAATAAGTATATATAAAACTGTACAAATCAAAAGAGAATAAATCATGCCTTTAGGCAAATCTCTTTTAGGATCTTTACATTCTTCTGCAGTAGTAGATATGGCATCAAAACCAATATATGCATAGAATACTGCAGAGACCCCCGCTAAAACACCTTTAAATCCATTAGGCATAAAAGGCATCCAATTAGTCGTATCCACATAGAAAAACCCTAAAATAATTACAAATAATATAATGAGTATTTTAAAAATCACCATTGCATTGGTGCTTTTCTTACTTTCTTTAATACCTCTATATACCAATAATGTGATTAATACTACAATTACAAATGCAGGTATATTTAAAATAACCCTTGTTGAACCAATCATGGGAGCATTGGTCATTGCTTCATAACCAATTCTAGCTAATTTACTGAAGGTTTCCTTTGTTCCTCCTGCTGCAATATGTGCCAATGCTTCATCATATCCAGCTTGCGCTTGTTCATAATTAGTACTTAACCAACCTGGCAAATGAATATGAAATCCTTCCAATAAGTTGACAAAATATCCACTCCAACTAATAGCCACAACAATATTCCCAATGGCATACTCTAAAATCAAAGCCCAGCCAATGATCCAAGCAACAATTTCACCAAAAGTTACATAAGCATAAGTGTATGCACTACCTGCAATGGGCACTCTACTGGCAAATTCTGCATAACATAATGCACTGAATCCACATGTAATTGCAGTAATTACAAATAATAAAGAAATTCCTGGGCCGCCATGAAAAGCAGCGGTTCCAATGGTAGAAAAAATACCAGCACCTACTACTGCTGCTATACCCATTAAGGTTAGGTCTTTTACACCTAATTCTTTTTTTAATCCCCCTGCACTATGCCCATCTGTTAAACCCGCATTCGCATCTGCAACAATTTTATCAATTGATTTTTTTCTGAACAAACTCATGTAAGTTGATTATTGATTTCGATTCATTAAATAATTAGCCAATTCAATCAAGGGTTGTTTTCTATTAGACACAACC